>CAYYYV010000009.1:4461-9669 GCA_964476225.1 Candidatus Woesearchaeota archaeon
AAGGTACTTTTTAGGGATAATAATGGGGTATAAAAAGTATGTCTGAAATAATTTTTAAGGATAATAGTATTCAGACGGGGCATCGGATTAAGATACCGAAGGCGATTATTGATACTTTGGATTTGAAGGTTAAGCAGAAGATTACGATTAGGTTTGATGTTGATAAGAAAAGTATATTAGTGAGGGTTGATGAGAAGAAGCCGAGGACGATTAGTCGGGTTATGATGGGGAGGAAGAAGCGATGAAAGCTGGTAAGGGAAATTGGGTTTTGATGTTTGGGTTGTTTATTGTTGGGATGGCTGTGTTGGTGATGGCAACTACTCCTGTTTGGGTTGGTTCGGAGGTTAATTATACTGTCGTTGAAGGAGTTGACTATTATCATAATTTAAGTAAGAATATTACGGGATTTGCTGATGATGTGATTTTTGAAATAAATCCTACTGGAGAAAATCCAATTTATTTTACAAATGGTAGTGGTAGGCAGTCAGTTTCCGAAGTGTTTATTTCTTCTTGGATTTCTATTGTAAATTCTTCTACCGGTAATTTTACGATTAATGCAATTTATAATAATCAAACGGGATTTTTTGAAATTCCAATACAAGCTAAAAATACTACTGATGCCGGTGCTGATTTAGTTACAAGCATTTTTGAATTTATAATTAATGCCACAAATGATGTGCCGAATTTTACTTCTTCTGGAATTAATTCGAGTTATATATTTGATTCTGATGAGTCTGTGCAGAATTTTACTTTGACGGCTTCGGATGAAGAGGGTCACTTTCCCTTAATTTTTAATGTAACTTTTAATTCTACGAATTGTACCCATGGGGCTGGTACGGGATATAGTGATAATTCGAATTGTAATCTTTCGACTTTTGGCCTAACTCTTACAAATTCTTCGAATGAAACGGCAACGATTAGTTTTGCGCCTAACTCTAGTTATGTTGGGACTTATTGGGCGAATGTTTCGGTTATGGATGCGGCTGTGAATTATGACTGTCCTCATGATTGGTGTGATGCTACGTATAATACGACTAATTTGACGACTTATTATTCTGAGATGGTGAAGTTTACGGTTTCTCCTATTCTTTCTATTGATGAAAGTAATTGTACTGGGGCGACGTTGATGGAAGATGAGGAGTTTAATTGTACGATAGTTATTACTACTCCGGGCGAGGATAATAGTTTGACGCTTGCTAGCAACGCTGCTTTTAGGAATGTTGGGACTTCTCCGGATAATTCGAGTTGGTTTTATTCAGACAATTCTGTTTCTGCTGCCAATTTTAATTATAACGTTTCTGTATCTGTTACTCCTACAAAGGCCGATGTCGGAAATTGGACTATTAATTTTACTGCGGATAATGGAGATGTCGCGGCGATTTCTAAGTTAATATATTTGTATGTTAATTATACGGAGTCGAATGTAACGTTGGATGCTGTTTCTGATATGACTTTGTATGAAAATTATAGTTTTAGTGTTAATGCTGTTGATGAGGATTTGTTGGTTAGGGATTCTTTGGTTAAGTCGGAATCTTTGACGTTCGCTTCAAATACAAGTTGGGTTGATTTTACTGATTCTATCCCGACTCCGATTGTTGGTAATAATTTTAGTACGGTGGAAATTGTTGTTGATTATGATTATGTTTTGGCGAATAATGGGACGGGGAATTATAGTGTTTTTATTAATGTGACGGATGAAGTAGGGAATACAGATAATAGCACTTTCATTATTCAAATTTTGAATGAGACTGCTCCGGTGTGGGATGATACTTTGGGTGACCCGGTTTCTTTAAATCTTACAGAGGGAACGGCTTTTACTTATAATGTTAGTGTGAATGTTAGCGACGCTGAGAATGATAGTTTGACTTTTTATTATGAGAATGTTTCGGTTGAGTTTTGTTCGTTGAATTCTACTACTTTTAATTCTACTTCGGGGATAATTAGTTTTACTCCGACGGATTGTGATGTGGGGTATCATAATGTGACGATTATTGCGAGTGACGGAAAGTTGAATAGTACTGCTAAGCAATTTAATTTTACTGTGAATAATGTTGTGGATAATTCAAGTATATTTCTTAGTGCGAATAATGGGACAAGTGTACCAATTGTTAGTGAGGGTTTTACTCTTATGGCGGCAGAAGATAGTGAGGTAGTTTTTAATCTTACGGTGGATGATGATGATTTTTTAATTCCTTCGGGGCAGAGGGATAATTTTTATAATGAGTCTTTAATTGTAAATGTTACTGCTACAAATTCTACTGGGGGTGTAGTGGACTTGTTTAATTTTTCGTTGATTGGGATGAGTAGTTTGTATGATTCTCGGGTAGATTATAATGCGAGCTTTACGTCTTCGGGGGCTCAGGTAGATAATTATACGATTTTTGTTAATGTTACGGATTTTTCTGGGGCTTCTACAAATAGGACTTTTTATTTGAATATTACTGAGATATCTAATTCTCCGGAAATTACATCTGTTGCTAATCAGTCGGTTACGATTTATGATGTGCTTAATTTTACGGTGAGCGCTATTGACGAGGAGGATGATAGGAGTGGGCTTAACGTTAGTTATTCTATTGCTAATTTGACCGTCGGTGCTCCTAATTTGACGATTGGGGATGAGACTGGGGTTGTCAGTTTTAATATGAGTTCTAATTCTTCTTATGCGGGCGTGTGGAATTATACCGTTACTGTTACGGATTCGGATGCCCAGACTAATTCTACTACGGTTTGGCTTTATGTTTATGGAGCACCCAATATAACGGCTCCGATTAATGGAACTAATCATACTTTTAATCTGAATGAAACTGTTCAGGATTATTTAAATTTTACATTAAATCATTCTGTTGCTGACAACCTTACTGTTAAATTTTACATTGACAATATTACTTGCACATACGAAAATGCTTCTAATTGCAGTTATTCGAATTTAACTTTGGTTCAGTCTATAAATGCTTCTGGAAATAATTCTCAATATAACTGGAGCTATACTCCTTCTTATTATGATGAAACTTATGGAAATTTGAAAAATCTGACTTTGGTGATTTATCCTGCGAGTTCTTACTTAACAGATGAGCAGAAGAATAATCTTACTCTAAACTTTACTTATAAATTAAACATTACCCATACAAATTATCCTGTTGAAAAAACACAGGCAAGCATAGGTCCTCAAATACTCTATAATGGAGCCAGTAATCCTATTAATTTTACTCTTTCTGATTACTTTAAGGATATCGATTATTTAGATTCTTATTATCAACAAAATGTTACCTTTACAATTAATTCTGATGCTTCAAGTAGTATAATTGTTGCAAATGCTTATAATGGCAATAGATTGAACTGGACTGGCTTAATTGATGACTGGATATTATATTTATATGGAGATGCAAACCGAACTGGTTCAGAGACTTTAATTGTATATGCTAATGACTCTTATAATGTTTCAGGTAGTTATTCGTTTGATGTCTCTGTTCGTACTCCACCATCTACTTTCGTTCCAGTCCCTACTCCTTCGAGAGGGGGTGGGAGTAGTACAAAACTTAAACATTATTCCTTGAAGTTAATTGCGCCACAGGATATTATTATTTCAGAGATGGGATTTATTGATATTCCATTTGTTGTCCAGAATAATGGGCAGATAGATTTGAGGGGAATTTCGCTTAGTAGTTTTGTGAGATTTAATGATGCGTTTGCTGATGATATTAAAATTTCACTTGGAGATAATTATATCGATCAATTAAAATTCGGGCAGTCTGAGAATTTTACAATGAGGATTACTGCAAATACGCAAAGGGCCGGGAAATATAAAGCTACGATAATTGCGAATGTGACTTCCCCTAAGTTTTCGGATTTTGCAGACTTTTATATTGAAATAAAAAAAGCGAACGAAAGCGAGGCTGAACAGATTTTGATTTTTACTGAGAAGTTTGTTGCGGATAATCCTGAGTGTTTGGAGTTGACGGAGTTATTGGTTCGGGCCGAAGAGGCGTTTTCGTTGGGTGAATATTCTAATTCTATTAAGCTGGCTAGAGAGGTAACTGATGCTTGCGAGGATGCTATCGAAGCGAATGAGCAAATAAGATATAAGGTTGAGGGATTTGTTCAGGATAATTTTTTCTACATTTCTTTTGCCACTCTTGTAATATTTTTTATGGGGTTTATATTTTATGTCTATAAAAGAGTAAGGTTTAATAAATCTGGAATGGATGAACATGTGTGAGGTGATTAATGGTGCTTGAAGAGTACCAAATATAAAATAATATAATGGCAAATAAAAAAGAGGATGTTAGCAAAATAGTTTTGGAAGTTGAGAAAGAAATTTCTAAGGTAGTTGTTGGGCAGCGAGATATTGTTCGTGGACTTATGAGGGCGATACTTTGTAACGGGCATGTTTTGGTTGAGGGTGTTCCTGGTATTGCTAAGACGTTGATTGTCCGGTCTATATCGAGTATTCTTGGATGTGATATGAAAAGAATTCAGTTTACTGTGGATTTGTTGCCTACAGATATTACTGGTATTATGAGTTATACTCCGAAAAAGGGTTTCTCTATTATGAAAGGACCGGTGTTTACTAATTTTATTTTGGCTGATGAAATTAATCGTAGTCCTCCGAAGACACAATCGGCTCTTTTGGAGGCAATGCAGGAAAGAGAGGTTACTATTGCGAGAGAAACTTATTCTTTACCAAGTCCTTTTTTTGTTATGGCTACGGAGAATCCTTTGGAAGTTAGCGGGGTTTATGCTTTGCCTGAGGCGCAGATTGATAGGTTTTTGTTTAAGCTTTTGATTGGCTATCCGAAATGTGAAGAAGAAAAGAAAATTTTGCGTAAGAATGTTACGGTAAATAATTTTGAGAGTTATAAATTAAATGCCCTTTTGAATCCGAAGATGATTTTGAATTTGCAGGCCCAAGTCAAAGAGGTTTTTACTTCGGAGGCTGTTGAAGAGTATATTGTGAAGATTGTTGATGAGACTCGTAATAAGGAAGGAGAGTTCGGGAAGTATATTTCTTATGGGGCTTCGCCGAGGGCTTCTATCGCATTATTTATTTCGTCTAAGGCAGAGGCATTGATGAATGGGAGGGATTATGTTACGCCTGAAGATGTTCGGGTTGTTGTTTATCCTGTCTTGAGGCATAGAATTATTTTAAATTACGAGGCTGAGGCGGAAGAGATTACGACGGATAAGGTGATTAAGCATATCCTTGGTAAA
>CAYYYV010000009.1:9769-13463 GCA_964476225.1 Candidatus Woesearchaeota archaeon
AGGTTGTTAAGGAGGCTGTAGGGGATGGTATTGCGAGTACTGTTTCTTCTAGAGGGGAGAAGGGATCTCCTGGTAAGGGAGAGTTTTTGATTAATTTTTCTAGAGCGATTGCTGAGTTTGAAAATGCTATACAAAAGTTTCCTGTGAAAAAGATTTTGTATAAGTCAATTTTTAGAGGGAGGGGTTTGGAATTTGAATCTTATCGTTCGTATGGTCCTGATGATGATGCCAGCTTGATTGATTGGAAAGCTAGCTTGAGAGCTAATGAAATGTTGGCTAGGAAATATGTTGAGGAGAGGCGACTTAGTGTTTATTTTTTGGTAGATGTTTCGAACAGTATGCTTTTTGGCTCTTCGAATAAATTGAAAGCTGAGTTTGTTGCTGAGTTTGTTGCGTCGCTTAGTCATTTAATTGTTAGTGTCGGAGATAGTATAGGATTGATTATGTTTAGCGGTGATGTTGTTAAGGTTTTGCATCCTTCGAGCAGTAAAAATCAGTTTGCCCTTTTTACTAAATTTCTTTCGGATTCGAGTTTTTATGGAGGGGGTTTCGATTTGAATAAGTCTATTGATTATGCTCTTCGTGCGGTTAAGTCTCCTTATACTGTTTTTATTTTGGTTTCAGATTTTATTAGGACTAAAAAAGATAATTTGAGAAGTCTTCGTTTGATAGGTTCAAGATTTGAAACTCTTGCGGTTATGGTTAGGGATCAGATGGACGAGAATTTGCCCAAAACGAAATATCAATTTTCTATACAAGATCCGTATTCTGGTAAGCAAATGATTTTGGATCCGGAAATTGCAGCGGAGCGGTATAGAAAAAATGTTATTAAGCAAAAGGGGCTTGTGAAGGAAATGTTGAAGAGGTCGAGGATTGATTTGCTGGAGTTAATGACGGATAAGAGTTTTTCTGTTCCACTTTCTACTTTTCTTAGAGGGCGAGCTGGGGGGGTGAGGATATGAAAAAATCAAAGATTTTTTCTGGAGGAGACTTTGTCTCCGATGGTAGGCTTCGCCGATGGTGGGAGACTTTGTCTCCGATGGTAGGCTTCGCCGATGGTAGGCATCAAAGATGCCGGGGCTTGGGTAACTTGAATTCGGTTATGATGGGAGGGGTGTGTTGATGGAACTTTTATTTCTTTATCCTAAGTTTTTGTCTTTGTTATTATTGGTTCCTTTCTTTGTCTTTGTCTATTTTTTTAGTATTATGTGGAATAAGAAGAAGGCGGTTTTGTTTGCGAATTTTGAGGCGATGGAAAGGTTTCATGATATAGAATTTTTTTCTAAGAATTTTTTGGCATTGTATGTTAATTTGGCTGTTTTGATTTTGTTGGTACTTGCTTTGTCTGGAACGGCGGTTTCTTTTAATGTTGATACGTCGGCGTTTTCTTATGTGATTGCAATTGATACTTCGAGCAGTATGGCTACGGCGGATGTGGGTTCTAGCCGTCTTGTTGTTGCGGTTCAGGAGGCGAAGGATTTTGTTGATTTGCTTCCTCTGGGCGTAGAGGTTGGGGTGATTAGTTTTTCGGGTGATGCGGAAGTGCTGCAGGTGTTGGATACTTCTAAGATAAAAATAAAAATGGCTTTGGATGCTGTTGATTATGGGGCCATTCAGGGGACGAATATTTATAATGCCTTGATTGCCTCGAATAAAATTTTTGGGTTGAGGCAAATGAAATCTGTGATTTTGGTTTCGGATGGGCAGTTGAATGTTGGGGACGCTCCGCAGATTATTCGTTATCTTAATCGTAATAATTTGATTGTGAATACGATTGCTGTTGGGACGGAGGAAGGGGGGTTGACGGAATTTAATACTATCTCTAAGGTTGATGAGGATGTTTTGAAGTCATTGGCATTTAATAGTGGTGGGAGTTTTTTTAGAGTTAAGGATATTGGGGATATGGGCGAGACTTTTAATTCGTTGATTAGGGAGACGAATAAAGAGGTTGAGATAGATTTGAGTTTTTATTTATTGTTGGCGGCGATTTTAATATTTACTATTTTGTGGGTTTTGTATAATCTACGATTCAAAGTAGTCCCTTAAATTAATTTCGATTTCTAGCGGTTTATGCGTCGTTGCAAGAACACTCATGTGCGTTTGCACACTTCGCAACCTTGCGCCTAGCCTAAACCTGCTATAAATTGAAATTGCTCGTGGGTTATAACGAACTTTCGTAGAATTTTTCTCTCAATAATTGTCGGTTGACTTTTTCTTTTTGAAAAATGTCTTTTAGTGGGATTAGTTTTTGGAACCATCCGTCTTTTTCGGGGGAGCCGCAGATTGCTGAGGCGAAGCGTTTGATTTCTCTTGAGATTGTGTTTGTCTCGTCTAGTATTGTTATTGGTGTTTTTGCGTGGAGGGCTTCTGCCATTTTTTTATGTTCTTTGATTCTTGCTAAGACTGGTATTTCTGAAATGATTTCTATTTCGTTGAGGTTGTATTCGTGTTTTGGGCTTCGGATTTTGTTTACTACGATTCCTTCTATTGGGGTGTTTTGTTCTTTTGCTATTCTTGCTGCCTTTAGTGTTGTTGTTAGTGTTACATTATCTGGGGATGTTACTAAGAATATTTTGTCTGCTGCTGCGATTACTGGTTTTAGTTCTTCGTAATTTGGTGAGGAGTCGAGGATTATGAAATCGTATCTTGTTCTGTATTTATTTAATATTTTTTTGAGTTTGAATGGATCGACTTCATCTTTGTGGTACATTGATGCTGGGATGACGTCTATTCCGTGCGATTCGTAAATCGCGTTGTGGAGGAGTGTTCCGTCTAGGGCGTCGTGTAAAGTTAAGTCATTTGTTAAATCTAGATATAGTCCTATGTTAGGTGCTGAGAAGTTGGCGTCGACCAATAGAACTTTTTTCCCGAAATTGTTTACAAGTGATGAGGCTGTTTCTAGCGCTAAGGTTGTTTTCCCTACTCCTCCCTTTATCGATACGAATGCTAGAATGTTAGACATGTTATCACCTAATCTTGATGAAGTTTGGGAAGTATATAAGATTTATGTTAAGAAAAAGAAGTATTCTTTATTGTTAGTATCAACTGAGTAGTAGTAACAAATAGAAAGGTTTAAATAGCGATTTTTGTCGGAGTTATTATGAAAACAGGAGAAATTATTCAGGGGTTAAGAGCATGTGCGGCTAGTGATGATGTAGGTATTATGGGTAGGCTTGGCGATGGAAATCTTGTAAAAAAGTCGCTTGGTTGTGCTTATCTAGTTGACGATTCTAGTGGTGTAACTAAAAAATTTGGAGATCCTTCTTGTGCTTATTGGGATATATTTAAGCATATAACTTACGAACCAACATTGGGTCAAGTTCATTTCGATGGAGTTGCTGAGGATGACCGTGGAGAGATGGTGGTCCCATATTCTAAGGTTATGGACTCTGGAAAAGGTGTATGTCTCGAAAAGGCCATAGCCTTTCAGTTGGCAATGCAAGATCATATGCCTTGTTTTTTGGTTAGTGGGGGATTAAGTCTTAGCAAAGACGATTTTACGGATTTTCATGCGTATAATATTGTGGATGGTCCTAAGCGTGGTTTGCAACTTGTTGATGTGGAGAATCCCCACTTTAAAGAAGAGGGGGGTTCGTCTCGGATAACTGGTCGTTATGTTGTTCCAATTCTTGGTGTTGATAAAGGGGAATTCGTTTTAACAGATGAGGCAAGTGATGGAAGAACTTACAATGTT
>CAYYYV010000010.1:0-12805 GCA_964476225.1 Candidatus Woesearchaeota archaeon
AAAAAACATCAATAAAATAAAGTGCCACTCCGTTCATTCCGGACACTTCTGGGTCTTCGGTTCAGCTTTAGCAATGATTCTCTCCTACGAACGAAGCGCATCAATTCTCTACGCAATCCTCCACGGAGTTCTAAGCTGGTTCTACATCCTCTTTAGAGCAATGCAAATCTGGGGCTGGCTATAAACCTTATTCACACCCCAATATATAATTAAATAAAAAAATTAGTCTATTCAAAACCTAATATTATTCTTCTTTATCATCATCACTTTCGAAGTCTTCATCATCGTCGTCAAAGTCTTCGTTATCAAATTGAGCACACATATTTTAGCCTCCAATTTTAGATAAACCCATAGAGATTAATAGTTTATAAATTTTATTATTAAAAATATTTCACAATAATAAAAGAGTTTAAATACTAAATAATTATAATAGATAAGGTTAATTCATAAACCTAAATTAAATGGGGGTGCAAAAATGCCAGCAAAAAAGAAAAAAGCAGTGAAGAAAGCTGCTAAGAAACCTGCAGCTAAGAAAAAGAAAAAAAAGTAATTTCAATTACAAAAAGTTTATTTTTATTTATTTAATTTCTATACAAAAAATGAGTTACGAATCCTACCGCCCCTCTCAGAATCCTCCCCTATAGTCCATCAAACTCCACACAACAATTTCACTACGCCCGTGTAACTTAAAATTATTTTTTCCTTCCCTTGACATTGTCCTTTAAAACAAATATAATTAAAACCACAACAAGAACAACAAATCCAACATAATACAAAAAATTCTCCTCAGGACTCGGAAAGAAAAACATTCCAACCAATCCCAAAACTCCAATTATAATTGCGCAAATCTGATTTGATTTCATCCTATCAACCTCTTCAAAATATCCCCAGCGACCTTAAAATCCGCCCTTCTCTCAGAAACCCTCATCACCTGCCCAATCAAAAAATTCAACGAAGCCTCCTTCCCACCCTTATAATCCTCAACAACATGTGCATTCTCCGAAATAACCTGCCTACACAAATTCTCAACAGCATCATCAGCAATCACCCCAATATCCTTACCATCAGAAATAGAAAACGACTTCGGAATAAACTCATTCATTATCTGCTTCCCCTTCAACTTCGTTATCTTCCCCGAATCAACCGCCCCAATCAACTCCGCCAAATGCTCAGGCTTAACATCAATATCCTCATCTTCCAAACTCATCTTATTATAATTCAAAACCCTCAAAAGTTCAACAGTAATCCAAGAAATATTTTTCTTTGCATCAACACCCGCATCAGCCAAAGCTTCAAAAAATTCAACCAACTCCAAATTCTTCGTCAAAATCCTAGCATCCTCCGGAGAAACTTTAAACTTCTTCAACAACCTCGCCAACTTCACATCAGGCATCTCAGGCAAACCCTTCTTTACATCCGCAATCATCTTTTTATCAATAACAATCTCCGGCAAATCCGGGTCCGGAATAAACCTATAATCCGCCGCGCCCTCCTTCGACCTCATCCTAATCGTCTTCCCTAATTTCTCATCAAACATCCGCGTCTCCCTCTCCTGCACATACTTCCCCGCCCCCATTGCCGCACCAGCACATTGCCCATTGCCGTACGCCTCAACCTGCCGCGCAACCTCGTACTCAATCGCTTTCCTAATCTTCTCAAGCGAATTCAAATTCTTCATCTCAACCCTCTCACCATAAGTAGAAACATTAACATCAACCTTAATCCCCGCATTCTTCCGAATCGCCTTAATATAACTCAAACTCAAAACCAAAGCCTTCAACCATTCAATCACCTGCTCCGAATTAGAAAACTCAGGCTCCGTCACAATCTCAACCAACGGCAACCCCGACCGATTATAATTAATCTTCCCAGTCTCAGGATTCCACTGCGCCGGGTCCTCCTCCAAATGCAACTCCGTAATATTAATCCCCCTAAACTTCCCACCAACAGCATTCGTCGTCGCGTGCGCCCCAGAAATAGTCGTCTGATACCCCTTCGGCAAATCCGCCCAACTATAATGCTTCCTCTGCCAAACCAAACCCGAAGTATTAATCTTAGAACCAAAAATCAAAGCAATCTCAATAACCTTCCTAACAGCCTCGCCATTCACCGCCATCGGCTTCGACCCCGGCTGCCCAGTACAAATCGGACAAACCCTATCATTGACCCCCAACTCCCGACCCCCAACTCCCAACTCGCGCGCCCGCGCACGACACATACAAAAAAGCTTCTCACTAGTATCAAGATACCCATGAACTTCCAAACCAATCTTAATAGGAAATGCCTTCTCTGTCATAACAACCCAAACCTCCAAACCTTTTTATATCTTCTCAAATTAAATACTATATGAAAACAAAACCCGAAACACCAAAATACCGAAACGCCGAAACGCCGAAATTATCTCCGATAATTTTCACCCCAGGAGATAAAGTAAAAATCCAAACAAAAGGAAAAGTCTGGGAAGGCCACGCCCTACAGTCACACGACCCCGAAATAATCCTCCTAAAACTAAAATCTGGATACAACATAGGAATTAGAGAAAACGAAATCCTCAACGCCAAAATAACAGAAATATCTACTACTAACTGCCAGCGAAGCGAACTACCAGCGAAGCGAACTACTAACTCACAATTACCAAACGTGGCAATTGTGATTACAGGCGGAACAATCTCCTCAAGACTAGACCCAAAATCCGGAGGAGTAATCTCAACAGACAAAGAAGAAATCCTAAACATCGCTCCCGAACTAAAAAAAATCTGCAACCCCATCATCCAGATCCCCTTCACAAAATGGTCAGAAAACATGTCCTTTCCAGACTGGAAAAAATTAGCAGAAGTTTGCGAAAAAAACCTCAATGACGAAAACATAAGTGGAATAATCATAACTCACGGAACCGACTTCCTCCACTACACATCCGCAGCACTCTCCTTCTTCCTAAAAGATTTAAACAAACCAATCGCACTAACATACTCCCAACGTTCAATCGACCGAGCCTCAACCGACGCTGCACTCAACCTAATCTGCGCCGCGAGATACGCAACCTCAGATGTAGCAGAAGTAGCACTAATCGGACACGAAAACACAAACGACGAAACCTGCCTCGCAATGCCCGGAACAAAAGTCCGAAAAATGCATACATCAAAAAGAGACGCCTTCAAAATAATCAACGACACCCCGATAGCAGAAATAACAAAAGACAAAATAAAAATCCTAAAAACATTCAACGCAAGACGAGATAACCAAAAACCAAAAACCAAAAACCAAAAACGCGAAACAAAGTTTCGCTCTCCCACCACAGACACAAAATTCCAGGACAAAGTAGCCTCAATAAAAATCACACCCGGACAAGACCCCGCAATCCTAGAATACTACGAACAACAAGGTTACAAAGGAATTATATTAGAAATCACCGGAATTGGACATGTCCCAGCACAAGACGCAAAATTCAACTGGCTTCCAAAAATAAAAAAAGCAATCCAAAACGGAATGACAATATGCACAACAGCTCAAACAATCTTCGGAAGATTAAACCCAAACGTATACTCCGCCGGAAGAGACTTACAAAAAACCGGAATCATTTTCTTGGACGACACATCAGAAACAGCATTAGTAAAACTCGGATGGGTCTTAGGCCACAAATCCTGGAACCCAAAAGAAAAAATGCTAGAAAAATAAAAAATAAATATTTGTGCTTACTTGCTAACCGTCCAACCAATAGGAAACTTTCTAGCGACCTGATTATAAATTACAATCATTATTAGTACAACTAAAAATCCGACAACAGCACCTACAACCGGAGTTGTAATAAAAGTTTGAACCCATGTTACAGGAATTCCCTGAGCAATAAAAACATCCCTCAAACTCCATTGAAGAACGCCCAACGCCAAATACATCACAAGAGCAATCGCACCAAAAAACACAGCCGACACATAATTAATCTTTGTTAATTTCATTTTCACCTCCTAATCATTTACAGAAGAAAGAATATTTAAAGCTATTGAATTTCTTTAATACATGGAACACGATTACAAAAAACTCGGACTAAAATCAGGATTAGAAATTCATCAACAGCTCGACACTCACAAACTCTTCTGTGACTGCCCAAGCTTACTAAGAAACGACGAACCAATTTACGAAATCCAAAGAACCCTAAACCCAGTAGTCGGTGAAACCGGAATTGTAGATATTGCAGCAGAACACGAAGCAAAACAAAACAAAAACTTCACATACCAAGTCTACGACACAAACTGCCTAGTTGAACTCGACGAAGAGCCACCCCACGCAATCAACAAAGAAGCCCTAAAAATAGCAATCCAAATCTCACACTTACTAAACTGCAAAATTTTCCCAGTCACCCAAGTCATGCGAAAAACCGTAATTGACGGATCAAACACAACCGGCTTCCAACGAACCGCACTAATCGCCCACGACGGATACATCGAAATCTCAACCGGGAAAATCACAATAGATGCCATCATGTTAGAAGAAGATTCAGCAAGAAAAGTCAACCAAGAACCAAGAACCAAGAACCAAGAACAGCGACCAACTTTCAAATTAGATAGACTAGGAATCCCCTTAGTCGAAATCGCAACCGGCCCACACATGCACACCCCAGAAGAAATAAAAGAAGCCGCGCTAAAAATAGGTGAAATTCTTAGAGCCTGCAAAGTAAAACGAGGAATTGGGACAATCAGACAAGATGTCAACATCTCAATAAAAGGAAGTGAAAGAGTAGAAATCAAAGGATTCCAAGATACAAAGATGATGAAAAAAACTATAGATTTAGAAATAGCAAGACAACAAAAATGTATAGAAGAAAAGTCCTGCCAACAAGAAGTTAGAAACGCCCTCCCCGACGGCACAACCGAATTTCTAAGACCAATGCCCGGAGCCGCAAGAATGTATCCCGAAACCGACGTTCCACTTTTAAAAATCTCACGAGACCTAATCAACGAAACAAAAAAGAATTTACCAAAATTAATATCCGAACACAAATTCTACCTAGACAAATTCGGACTAAACCTGGAACTAATAAAACTAATTCTAAAGAAAAACAAAATAGAAGATTTCAAAGTTCTAATCCAAGAACACAACAATCCAAACCTAGTAGCAAAAATGCTAACCCTATTCCAACCAAGCAAAGAAATAGAAACAGACAAACTAGAAGAAATCTTAGAAAATATTGAGAAAAAGAAAATATCCGAAAACGACGTTAGAACAATAATGCAAAAACTCTCCGAAGGAAAATCTCTAAAAGAAGCCTCAGAAAAATCAGACATCAACCTAGAAGAAGAAGCTCGAAAACTTCTAAAAGAAAAACCAAACCTATCCCAAGGCGCATACATGGGACTTCTAATGGGAAAATTCAAAGGCCAAGTTTCAGGCAAAGAAGTAAGTGACATATTAAAGGACTTATTGTAAACACGACCACGAGTCGCCCTCCGGCGACAAAGGGGTTCCGCAGAACCCCGACGAAATATGACAATCGAAGATTGTCCAAATGGCCCCTGCTCCCAGCTCCCCAAATGGCCCCCACAAACGACTTCTCCAAACAAACCCCCCACAAATTTCTCATCTAACATCTAACCCATAACCCTATATACCCAAATTTCGTCCTAAAATAAAGCATAAGTTCGCTTATGTCAAGTACACGGAGGAAAAATATAATGGAAGATCGAGAAATGTTTAAAGCAACTTGTTCTGACTGCGGAAAGGAATGCGAAGTTCCCTTCAAACCTACACAAGGTAAACCGGTTAGATGTCAAGAATGTTTTAGAAAAAACAAGCCCCAAAGAAGTTTTGGCGGTAACAGAGACGGCGGCAATCGTAGATTCGGCGGCAACAACAATCGATTCGGCAATGACAGACCAAGAGAAATGCACAAAGCAACTTGTTCTGATTGCGGGAAAGAATGCGAAGTGCCATTCAAGCCTACAGGCGACAAGCCAGTCAGATGTCGAGAATGTTTTCAAGCATCTAGAAACTAAGGTTTCAAGCTAACACAATTTTTATTTTTTTATTAAATATTTTGCCTCAACAGAGGCACACCAAATGGGTGTGAAAGAGAAAGACCGCGATATCACTGCATATCCAAAATTAAATCTGTCCCGCTCTATGAGAATTCTGTAGTTCCAAAAGAGAAGCTGTTGCCACAGATTGAAATACTCTCTGAGCTTCCCTTAGTCTACCTACATCCAACAAAACACTATCTCCACAAGATCTTAATGTTTTATAAAGATCTTCAGTAAAAAATTCATCAGGCAAAATTCCAGCTTTTATCAATGTGCCATAAAACAAGGGCCTTAACCTTGTCGCAGTCGTACATAATTCTGCACACTCTTTCCCACGATAATGTTCCGGACTATCATCTATCTGATTCAAAAGATCCACTACCCGCACAAATTCTCTACCCTCAAATTCATCAACCTCCCGCCCATATATTAATTTATTCAAACCTGTCGCAATAAGTTGAAGCCTACTAGCATCAGAAAGAACTTCTGAACCACGCGCCGAAGATCCAATTAAAACCATATTCATCAATAGAAACGCATCTTTATAAAAATTTGTATGATAAACCCTACTTAATCATCCCAGAAATTCCCCAAGCCGCCAACAAAGAAATCACAACTCCAACAGCAATCACAACAATAATACTATTAGAACCCGAAGCCGAACCAAACCCCGCTCCAATCGCACCCGCAAGTGCTGAAGTCCAAAACATTCCTCTTTTACTTTCCATTAATATCAACCCCCAACTCTTTCAACCTACCAATATGCGCCTGCATTATCGCCTCAACATTCCCAATCATCTTAACCAACTCGTTCCTCTCAGCAACCAAAGTATTCAAAGCCCCTTTATGAAAACCAACTTCTTCTTCTTTAGACATTTGCGAAACCTCAACTTCCTTCTCATCCTCAGGAGCCGCATCTTTCTTCGCCGAATTGATAGCACCTTCCAAATCATCAACATCCATAAGATAAATTTCGGAAACCCTATATTTAAATATTTGGTTGAGAAGATTCCGTCTTGTTAATTTTGTTTTACAAAATTTTACAACCAACAAAAGAAATTTCAACTTGTAAAACTATCTCAAGGAAAGGTGAAGCCTCAGGAAACTGTTAGTTTCCTAGACAAAAATGCGACGACGAGCCGCCCGCGGGCGGCGGAGGGGTTCCGCAGAACCCCGACAAAATATGATAATCGAAAATTATCTAAATGGCTTCCCCTTCTAAATAGTTCTCCAAGTGGCTTCCCGACAAAATATGATAATCGAAGATTATCTAAATAACTTCCCCTTCTAAATAGTTCTCCAAGTGGCTTCCCGACAAAATATAATAATCGAAGATTATCTAAATGACTTCCCCTTCTAAATAGTTCTCCAAGTGGCTTCCCAACAATTTTATAAACCAGCAACTTCTATTCTTAATATGGAAAGAACAATGATCAAAGACTCATTCAAAGAAGATGGAAAAGTATTACTAAAAGGCTGGGTCCACGAAACAAGAGATCTAAAAAAAGTAAGATTCCTGGTCTTAAAAGACATCTCGGGAAGAATTCAAATAACTGGTGTAGAAGGCAAAACAAACCCTAAAACATTCAAATTATTAGACAACTTGAACAGAGAATCGGTCATTGAAGTTATAGGAGAATTAAAGGAATGCAAACAAGCTCCAGGCGGAAAAGAACTTCTTCCGGATTCAATTACAATTATCGCAGAAGCAAAAAACCCGCTACCAATAGACGCATCGGATTACTCGAAAACAGAGTTACCCCTAAGACTCGACAACCGATTCCTGGATCTACACTCCATAAGAACACAAGCAATATTCAAAATCCAATCTACAATCTTACAAGCATTTAGAGAATTTATGATTAAAGAAAATGCAATAGAAGCAATGTTCCCAGCAATTATTGGATCAAGTTCTGAAGGCGGAACAGATGTATTCAAGGTAAAATATTTCGAAAAGGAAGCATACCTTTCCCAAAGTTGCCAATTATATAAACAGATGCTAGCATGCTCAATGGAAAAAGTTTTCGCAGTCTTTACAGTTTGGAGAGCAGAAAAACACAATACGACAAGACACCTAAACGAATCACGACAATTAGATTACGAAGAAGCATTCGCCGATGATAAAAAAGCAATGGATACTCTCGGAAGATGTATGCAATTCATCGTACAAAAAGTAATCGAAGAAAGACCCGAAGAACTCGAAACCTTAAAAGTAAAAGCAGAAGTACCTAAAATAAAATACTTGACATTCGCAGAAGTAAAAAGCATCATGCAAAAAGAAAAAGTAAAAATGCCCGCTCATGATCTGTCTGGAGATGCAGAAAAAAAATTAGAAGAATTATACCCAAACACAATTACATTCGTAACCGACTGGCCTTTGGCTGGAAAAACATTTTACATAATGCCAGATGGAGAAAATTCAAAAGGCTTTGATGCAATCTGGAAAGGAATGGAAATTTCTTCAGGCGGACAACGAATCCATATCCCAGAACTACTAGAAGAAAGATTAAAAAAACACAAACTAAAACCCAAAGACTTCAAAGCCTACATAGACTCATTCAGATTCGGAGCACCACCCCATGCAGGCTGGGGAACAGGACTCGAAAGAATAACAATGTTATTGTTAGGATTAGAAAACATTAGAGAAGCAGTTCTTTTCCCACGAGATAGAGAAAGACTAACACCCTAAACAACCAGCCCAAACCCATCGCCCTCTTTCCTCGGCAAAATATGAAAATGAAAATGTTCAATAGCCTGCCCCGCATTCTTCCCATTATTCACAACTAAATTAAAATCCTTCAAGCCCAACTTATCAACAACTTCCTTAACCATCTCCAATAATCCAGAATACAACCCCGCATCCAAGCTCATAAAATCCCTACAATGTTTTTTCGGGACAACAAGCAAATGCCCCTCAACTTTCGGATTAGCATCTTTTATAACAATAAAATCTTCATTCTCTAAAACCTTCTCAGCAGAAATCCCGCCCTTCACAATCTTACAAAAAACACAATCATCCATGACGAATTAAATAACCCCAAATTTATAAACCTCTCCATCTAATCATCTATATGACAAATAACTCCCTATGGCACGAAGTATCAGAAAAAGAAAAAGAACAAATCAGAAAAGATGCAAAAAAACTTCTAAATGAATTCGCATCAAAACTATCCAAAATAAAAGCCCCAGAGGGTCACTTCCAAAACGAAACCGGAACAAGAATCGAAGGAAACGGATGGGAAACTGACCCAGAATTCAAAAGCACAATGCTCTCAAACGCACCATTCGTAGAAGACGATGCAATCGTAGCAGAAAAAGGAGCATGGAAATGAAAACAATAATATTCTTAATTGAAAAAGGAGATATAAAATGATAGGGAACAGGGAAAAAGGTTGTCTTCAAAGAATACTAAAAAAAATAGATAGTCCCGAGGACAAAATAAAAGTTTGTCTACGAATATTAGAAGAACTCCTAGAAAAAAATATAGATGCTCCAACAAATCCCCTCTGGATAGACGCGGATAAAGAATACCAAAAAATAGCGTCTAACCAAAGAGCAGCCGGAAAGGATACTTCGGAATATCAAAAGACATATAGTGACATATCTGAAAGAGCAAGAGTAAGTGGAGCAAGAAAAAGTCGAAGAGAAGGATCGCACAGAACACCCAGATCCAAGCCTCCACGATCACAAACAAGATTTAGACACAGAGGGACTGGATATGTCGATGCATCTTCAGAAACTCTTCAATATCAAGATGAATCTTAAACTAAAACTAAAAGAAATAAAATCCGGAAAGCTATCAGCCGTAAACAACGTTCTAAACTTCTCAAAAAAAATAGCAACTCCAAAGACTAAAGACTTAAACATTTTCTTATCACTAAACGAGGACGCAATCGAACAAGCAAAAGCCATCGACAAAAAAATTAAAGAAAACAAAGCCGGGAAACTAGCCGGACTATGTTTCGCAATAAAATCAAACATCTCCACCAAACACATGAAAACAACCTGCGCTTCAAAAGTTTTAGAAGATTACACATCCGGATACAACGCAACCGTCGTCAACAAACTCCTAGCCGAAGACGCAATCCTATTAGGAATGTTAAACATGGATGAATTCGCATGCGGATGGTCAGGAGAAACCTCAGCTTTTGGACCAACAAAAAATCCAAGAAATCCAGAGCTAGTTCCCGGAGGTTCAAGCTCAGGTTCGGCAGCCGCAATAGCAGCAGAACTTTGTGATTTCTCACTCGGCTCAGACACGGGAGGTTCAATACGAGTCCCAGCATCAAATTGCGGAGTCGTCGGACTAAAACCAACATACGGAGCAGTTTCACGATACGGACTAATCGACATGACAATGTCCTTCGATTGCATCGGCCCGCTAACAAACTCCCCAGAAGACACAAGACTAATCTTCAACATAATAAAGGGCCAAGACAATTTAGACCAAACAACAAAAGACGCACCAAAAGAAAAGTCAACCCCGAAAAAAGCAATTGGATTAGTAAATGTAAAAAATTTCTGCTCCGAAAAAATAGCAGAACTAATAGAAACAAAAACAAAAGAAGTCGCAGAAAAAAATAAATGGAAAATCAAAAAAATAAATCTCCCTCTTGACATTGCCTTAGAAACTTATTACATAATTGTATTCACAGAATTTTTCTCAGCCACAAGAAAATTTGACGGAAGAAGATTTGGTAAAAAAATAGAAGACGCCGCAGGCCCCGAAGTAATTAAAAGAATTTTAGGCGGTTCTGAAATAACAAAAGCCGAACACGAAGGCAAATACTACAGAGAAGCACTAAAAGCAAGAAACTTCATCAAACAACAATTCGAAAAAATATTCCAAGAAGTAGACGCGATAATTATGCCAACAGTTCCACGAACACCCCACAAAATCGGAGAATCAATTTCAGACAAAGAAATGTATTCATACGACATCCTAACAGCCCTCGCAAATATAACAGGCATTCCAGCAATCTCAATCCCCGCAGGAAAAATAGACAACAAAGACGTCGGCCTCCAAATCCTAGCCCCCCACTTCCAAGAAGAGCTAATTTTTAAACTAGCAAAGGATTTTGAATAGGATGGGATTTTCAAAAATCGGCGAATTAATTCTCGGAAAATTCAAAACAGAAATATACGCAACAGAAGAAGTCAAGAAAAAATTCAAATCCGAAAAATCCTCTCTCGCAACATTAATTCCGCCAGCATGGCTTTGGTACGACAATGAACTCTTAGAAGCAATTGATGAAAACGGCGACGGCAAACCCGACGAAAAGTTTGGAACTACTTTTAAAATTATATACTTCCTAGAATCAGAAAACATAAAAGACCTCGAACAAAAATCCCTATTCTTCTCCAAAACTACCTTAAAAAATATCAAATTAAAATATGCTACACTAAAAAATTAAATGCCTAAAATAACATTCAACCAAGCAAAAGAATTCTTGAATAACATAACTAGCGAAGACAAAATAGCAATCATCCACCACGACGACGGAGATGGATTCGCATCAGGAATTTTATTTTGTGAATGGTGTGAAAAAAGAGAAGCAAAGATAGAAAATTTTATATGTTCATACGGAAACTGGGACGAAAAAAACAACCTTGAAAAATTCAACAAAATAATAATTACCGACGTAGCCCCCGGTGGATTAATCGAAATAAAATTCCCAAAAGGAAAGGAAATATTTTATACAGATCATCATCCTAAAAAAGAAAAAATCCCCAAAGAAATTCTAGAACTAAGAACAACAGATGATGGGTATATTCCCTCTTCAAGAACAGCTACAGAATTAACAAAAATAAAACCATGGCTTGGATTAGCAGGAACAATTTCAGACGCCGGAGAACTACACTCAATAAACAAAGAATACATTGAAAGCACCCTAAAAAAATACGATATAACCCTAAAAGAATTCAAACAAAACATCTCAAATACAATTTCAAACACAATCTCCTTCTTCAACGAAAAGAAACAAGAAGCATTTGAAAAAATAAAAGAAATCAATTCTATTGAAGAAGTTAAAAAACTGAAAAAATACTCCGACCCCGTAGAAGAAGAAATAAAATTTCAAATAAACAAAATAAAAAATAATTTTGAAAAAATGGGCAATATCAATATGACAATGATAGACCACGCCAAATTTTCACTTAAAAAAACAATTATAACAAAAATTGCCATGGAAAACCCAGGGAAAATATTTATTTTCTTCGCACCAAAAAAATCAAACCCCGAATTACTAGGAATATCTTCCCGCCACGATGCGGAAGAAGCAGACCTCCCAAAGCTCCTAGAAGCAGGAATTAAAAACCTTGAAAACACAAACGCCGGAGGCCACAAAAGAGCATCCGGTGGACAAATCCAAGCAAAAGACCTAGAAAAATTCAAACAAAATATCCGAAACTTCATAAAATAAATCTTACGACGACAGGCCGTCCGCCGACGACCAAGGGGTTCCTCAGAACCCCGACAAAATATGACAATCAAAGATTGTCCAAATGACCCCTGCTCCCAACTCTCCAAATGACCCCTGCCCCACTCTCCAAATCACTCCCCAAAACAATTATCTCAAAATAACAACAATCCCAAAGCATCCCAAAAACTTACCCTCCACAACGACTCCATTCGTGACGATACCAAACCAGAAATGTGAGCGCCGTAGCGAGTTTTGCGCAGCCTATGCGAGCAAAACCACATTTCGTATAACAACCACTCCCAAGACTTAACGGCCAGTCCCAAGACTTAACAACCACTCCCAAGACAAAGCAAAATAACTTCCCAACCACAT
>CAYYYV010000011.1:0-12360 GCA_964476225.1 Candidatus Woesearchaeota archaeon
AAGATAAAAAAATACAAACCCTCTTCGACAAATTTCTAAAAAAGAATCAAGACCTCGAATTAAATATTGTCAAAGCATCAAAACAAATCAATGATTAAAAAAACATGTAACCCAAAGATTGTAAAAAAGATAGAGATAACTGGTGTTCTCTTAAGTTTAATAATAGTAGCGACAATAATTTATGGAATTACAAATATTAATTCAATAGAAAATCTAGTTACAGGAAATGTTTATTATTACGGTATTTTAGGAATAATATTTTCAGCAATGATTCTTGACTTATTTCCGCAAATCGTTTCCCCTTTTGTAGTTCTTGCAGCAACGATAGTAGCAGGACTCAATATTCCCTTAGCCATTTTCTTAGTAGTTTTAGGTTCTACCATAGGCGCAACAATAGGATTCTTCTTAGGAAAAAAATATATGTTTGTGCTTGTCGACTGTCTCGTGAACCAAAAAAAAGTAGAAAAAATGACATTAATGATGAATAAATATGGAAGGTGGGCAATACCATTAACGGCAATGTCACCGTTTCCATATCTTCCAATCGTCTTCGGAATGCTAAATCTCTCAAAAAGAAATTTCATAATCTACGGACTAATTCCAAGAGCAATAGGCCTAACATTATTTGGATATCTGATCAGCTTTCTCTAACTTTTCAACAACCTTCTTCAATCCCACAAAATCTTTAATAATAAAATCAGGTTTCTCTTTATTAATCAAGCTCAGCGACGACCAAGCACACTTATTATGAATCGCAACCGCAACACATCCAGCATCTCTGGCAGATTCAATATCAGAAAACCTATCCCCAACATAAATTGCCTCCGAAGCTTTACTTCCCATTTTCCGAAACAACTTCTCCAACATTTTATCCTTGCTATCAAATTTCTCCTCGCCATAAATTTTCTTAAACAATCCTTTAATTTTCAAAACCTTAACAGATGTCTTCAAAAAACTAGTCTTAGAATTAGAAACAACAATCAAAGGATAATCCTTCTTCAATTCCCACAACGGCTTCAGCGAAACACACGGCTTAATCCCCCCATTCTTCGCAGCATTAATAAAATACTTATAAAACTTTTTTCTAATATCATCAATATTTTCAATATCCAATCCCAAGCTCTCCAAAATAGAACGAGTCCTTTCTCCCAACAACTTCTCAAGCTTCTTCTTATCAAACTCATACCCAAACTCATCCAACGTCCGAACCATCGAATCATAAGCAATTTTCTTCGCATCGCTAATCGTTCCATCAAAATCAAAAAATATTGCCTTAATCATTTTTCACCCTCACCCGAACAAATGATTCCATGAAATATTTTTAATGTTACTTTAATCATCATCACTCCTTCATTAACAGATAAACAAACGCAGTTAAAAACATTATCGCCCCGCTTATCAACAAGGTATTCGAAGCTCCAAAGAGACTTATACTAATACCTGCCATAAACACACACATAATCCATTATTTTTAAATCTATCTTCACGGCCATCATCCCCATCAAATAAATAATCACAATCAACCAAAATCCTTAAATACCATGATATCCATAGATATCCATAAATATCATGGAAATAAAACAAATAAACCTCAAGCTACCACAAAACCTAATAGCCGCCGCAGAAAGTTACGCAAAAAACTTCGGATTCAGAAATATCCAAGAACTAGCCGCCACAAGCATAAGGGAAAAAATATTCCTACAAAATCAATTCGACGAAACTTTCACAGACGAAGAAATAACACTAATAGACAACCTAATAGAAACATCAGCGAAAAATACAACATCAGAAGAAGAGCTAAATAAAATCCTTCTAGAATGAGTCACAAAATCAAAGCCCTAAAAAATTTCACAGAACAAATTTCAAAACTAGATAAAAAATCAAAACAAATAATTCACGATAAAATCCAATTAATCAAACAAAATCCATACCGCTTCAAGCGAATTCACTCAAAAAAATTCTCCAAAGTCTTCCGGGTAAGATTAAATTTAAACAACAAAGAAACAAGATTAATATATACAATAATTGAACCATCTATAATTCTAATATGCTTACTAGATAGAAAAAAAGATTACAAAGATTTAGAAAAATATCTTAACAAAATATAATACCACCCAACCAAACCCCGCGCAAAACGCTACCCTCGGCGTCAAAGACGCCTACCACCGCACGCAAAGCGTGCTACCACCGGCATTCAAAGAATGCCTACCACCTTTATAAAATAATCAAAGATTATTTTATATATCCGCCCTTCTGCAACTCCCACAACTTCCTATACTCACCCTTCTCCTTTATCAAAGCCCTATGCGTCCCACTCTGAACAATCTTCCCCCGCTTCATCACAATAATTTTATCCGCATGCATGATAGTCGACAACCTATGAGCAATAATAATCGACGTACGACCCTCCATCAGCCTCGCAAGGTCCTTCTGAATCTCATACTCAGTCTCGCTATCCAAAGAAGAAGTCGCCTCATCCAAGACCAAAATCTTCTTATTCGCCAACAAAGCCCTCGCAATTGAAACCCTCTGCTTTTCCCCACCAGACAACTTAACCCCACGTTCACCAACAATAGTATTTTCCTTATCAGGCATTTCCATAATAATATCTCTCAATTGTGCAAACCTAATCGCTTTCCAAATTTCTTCTTTTGTGGCACGAGGATTAGAAAAACTAATATTATTCCAAATTGTATCATCAAACAAAACCGCCTCCTGCGGAACAATTGCCATTTCACTCCGAACAGATTCCTGCTTAAAATCTCGAATATCTTTTCCGTCAATTAAAACTGCACCATTTTCAACGTCATACAATCTATAAAGCAAATTAACCAGAGTCGACTTTCCACATCCCGAATGTCCAACCAAAGCAACCTTCTTATTCCGCTCAACTTTCAAATTAAATTTATCAAAAATTTTCCTATTAGAATATTTAAAATCAATATTCTTAAACTCAATTTCCCCGTTCTTAATTTTCAAATTCTTAGCTCCAGGTTTATCCTTAATATCTTTCTCAATTTTTCCATAACTAAACAAATCCTGAAAATCAGCCATCGACCTATAAAACGCCTGCATCCCATGAACAAAGCCCCACATCGGACCCATTAAATTCAGATAAATCGTATAAATAAAAACAATCGTTCCGATAGTTATTTCTCCAGCCAAAAATTTCAACATTGGGAAATAAAGCAAAAAGAACGTCCCAAGAATTACAATAAAAATTTGTCCGCTAGCCATCCATCTATAATATCCCCACATTTTCAAATGAGCACCTCGCGTAGTCGCCGTTAATTTCTCAAATCGATTTTTAATAAAATTACTTTTACCAAAATATTTCACAGAATCAATATTCGTAAAAACATCACTAATATTAGCCTTCTCTCTATCCTCAGAATTATTCACATACAACCTAGACCACTGCTGAGCCCTCTGAACAAAATAACTAAACACAATAAAAGAAACCGCAACAACAGCAACAGTAATAGCAGAAGCAACACTAAAATAAATAAGCGAAACAGCCACAAGCGTCAACTGAATAATCAACGGAGCAAAATTAAAAGTTATAACATCAGTCATTCTCTCAATCCCAGAAGAACCCCTAATCAGCCGAGAAATCAACGACCCTGTTTTATGACTAGTGTGAAATTTATGGTCCAATCCAAGAATATATCCGAAATATTTATTTTTCAAATCAGCCATCATATTTGTTTCCAACAAAGATAAGAAATGACTTCTAAACCATACACTCACAATCTGAATAAAGTTACCCGCAAAATATCCCGCAACAAGCATCAATAAAACAAAACTATATTCTTTCAACCCGAGTGCACCACTGGCAAACAAAGTTCCATCGTCAATGAGTATCTTAAACAAAAACCTTGGAACAATATGCATCAATTCAATAATAAAAACAGCAAACAACAAACCAAACAACAAAAGCTTATAATTCTTCAAAATACTCCAGTACTCACTAAAGTTATACCGAAAATTAATTTTCTTTTTCTTTATTTTATTCTTTTCCATACTATTATATACTCCAACGTCCTTATTATCCTATGCAGGAAGACACCACACACGCCCCATACACAAAGTATAAAGATGAAAGCGGCGGCGAGCCAACAGAGGAAGACATTACTGAAGAGTAAGTATTATTTATAAAGTTTTCGTAAAAAATACCCTCAATTCTTAAAAATCGCAACATCTTTCTTATCCTTAAACTTTGGCATCTCAGCCAACTTTCCCAACTTAACATTAAATTTCTCTCTTAACGTATTGGAACAATGCACCATTAAAAAAACCTTGTCCTTCCCATAAAAAATATCCGCACGTGCTTT
Organism: Candidatus Woesearchaeota archaeon; assembly: GCA_964476225.1. GTDB lineage: Archaea > Nanobdellota > Nanobdellia > Pacearchaeales > GW2011-AR1 > JAGVXH01. Next base: position 4,335 of record CAYYYV010000011.1, read on the forward strand.
GTGTATAGCCATAGTACCGACAACTTCATGCCTATCCACACAATCCTTCAAAGTCCTTTTTGTCCTCTTTTCATCCTCATAATAAAGATCAAACTCCAAACCCAAAACATCAAACACATCACTAAAAAATTTTAATATCCCACATTTCTTTTCAAAAACATAATAGTTAAAGCTATCAACATTCCCAATCCCCAAAAGTTTTATCTTAGCAGTTTTTTTTACCATCTTAATTTTCTAACACAAATCCACCTTATAAATTTAATCTCCAAAAATTACTTCTGCCTTTTCAACAAATCCGCCAACCTAGCCTTATCAGCAACCCTATCCTTAACTTCCTCAACAATAAAAGTAGCATTTCCCCCAATCTCCTTTGCCTTCACAACCTTCAAATCACGAATCAATTTCTTCCTAATTTCATCAGAAACAATCAACTTTCCACTATCAGAATCAGAAATTCTCTTCGCCAAAGAAATAGTATTCCCAATACTCGTGTACTTCAACTTCCCCTTTTCCTTCGACGCAATCAACTCACCAACATGCACCCCAAGATTAAACTCAATCTTATCCTTAAACTTTTTATTATAAGCATTTAACTCATCCAAAATCTCCATTCCAACCTTAGCAGCCAAAGCTTCATTCTTGTAAGTCTTAGTTACAATAGGAGAAAAAACAACAAAAGCATAATCACTTCTCCAGTCAACAAGTCCTTTATTCTTCTGTGCCCCCCCTACCGCTTTATATAATACATTTTTTGCAGCTTCCCCCAACTTATCATAATTCTTAATACTTAAAGCAATAACTGCCGACACATACTTCTCACCCTTCAAAACCAAAGTCGACTCAGCACTCATAGAATCTTTCTTAGTCAAATCAACCATCGTTTTATCTTCATAACTATAGCTTTTCTGATCCAAACCCTGAACCTTCGGAGACTTGTTCGTGAAATTCATACTTTCATTAATATGAGATTTAATTCCCACAGGAATCTTCTCACTAACCTTCCCAGTTATCTTTCCCAAAACCGACCCACGACCTACGACCCGCGACCCGCTCGAACCAACGACTCTGGTTCGCCTATACCTCACAAACAAAACAACACCAACCCCACCAAGCACAATAATCAAAAAAACCCAAACAATAGAATACCCTTTAAAAATCCCAACATCCTTCAAGTCACTAATCCCAACAGCATTTCCCGTCAACAAAACCTGCCTACTCATCGAACTCTCCCCATCATTTATAGTAACTTTATATTCTCCATTAGGCGCATTAACATTGAACTTTCTAACCTCACCAACCCCAATCTTCAAATCAAGTTCCAAAACCTCCTCGCCAATCTCAACACTAATACTTTTATTATACACAGCATTCCCAACATTCGTAATACTCAACACCGAATCCTCAAAATCAAAATCAACTTTCTGAATCTCAAGTACTTCAAGTTCTCTGATATCAGACAAATCATTAAAAGAAGAAGTTACCTGCCAAATACCCGGAGTAGAGTTAGAAACAAAATCTATAGAAACAAAATCATCATTAGAAATAGCAGACTCGATAATTTCACCCTTCGGAGAAATAAGTTCCACAGAAACAGTCCCCTCCATTTTAATACCAGACTGATCAAAAACCTCAGTCCCAATCGTAAAATTTTCCCCAGGCACAACCTCAGCGTTAGACAAGCTCATAATAATTGAAGAAGCAACCTGATTAATATTAAAAGAAACCATTGTCGAACCCCTATTGAGAACTCCATCCGCCCCCATATCATAAGCACTAATACTCAACGCATAACTTCCAGCTTCAATAGTTTCGGGCATTGAAAAAACATTGTTAACAAACCCATCCTCAATCACCTTGCTAAAATCACTAGCATTATAACCCTCGACAAAACCACTTAACAAATCACCATTTGCCTTAACGGCATCAATATTAACACTTATAGGTTCACCAGGATTATAAGATACTTTATCCAAAGAAGCAGTCACAACAACACTATCACTAATTGTAAAAGTTTTCGTCGAAGCCACATTCGCACCAAGCGAAACAAGCACCTGACATTCACCAAGAATTTGACTCAAGTTTGCTATCTCTAAATCCTCAGCATCCAAAATCTTATAAGGAATAGACCAACTCTGAGATTCTTCAACAGAAAAAGCCCTCGCCGGAATTTTTACCAAATTAGTACTCTGCCCTACACAAATTAAATCAATATTCAAATTCCCACTCTCAGTCCCAACAAGACCATCAGCACTAATATACAACCTATCCCCCAAATTATAAACATCCAACGGCTCCGACACAGAAATCTCAGCCAATACAAACGAACTCACCAAAACAATCATTGCAACAAGCAAGAATCCCAGTTTTTTCATAATACAAACAGACAATATTACTATTTAAACATTATGAACATATTTATAAATCTCCCAAGACTAATCCTACCATGACAGAAATGACGGTGAACCCATACGATGTGAAAGGTGAAGTCGATTATGACAGACTCATCAAAAATTTTGGTATAAAAAAGATTGACGAAAAATTATTGAAAAGAATCGAAAAAATCGCAGGCGAAGTTCATCCATATTTAAGACGAAAAATATTCTTTGCACATAGAGATTTAGAAAAATTATTAGACGCATACGAAAAAGGAGAAAAGTTCTTTCTATATACCGGTTGCGGACCATCAGGCCCAATTCATATAGGACATTATTCAATCTGGAGTTTCGCAAAATGGCTTCAAGACAAATTCAACGTTGAACTCTGGTTCCAGTTCACCGACGACGAAAAATTTCTTTATAAAGATATGACATACGAAGAAATCCAAAACTGGACAAAAGAAAACATGTTAGATGTAATCGCAATGGGATTCGACCCAAAGAAAACACATTTCCTAGTCGACACAAAACATGCAGGCATCATGTACCCAGAAGCAATCAAAGTAGCAAAAAAAATAACCTTCTCAACAATCAAAGCCTCATTCGGATTCACAGATTCAAACAACATCGGAAGCATTTTTTACACAGCAATGCAAACAGTTCCAACATTTCTCCCAAACGTTCTTAATAACAAAAACGAATATTGCCTAATCCCACTCGGAGTAGACCAAGACCCACATTTCAGAATTTCCAGAGACGTCGTAGAAAAATTAGGACACAAAAAACCAGCAATAATCCACGCAAAATTCATGTCCCCACTAACCGGAGTCACAGGAAAATCATCAAGCACAAATAATGACAAAGTAATCCTAATGACAGACGACCCAAAAACAGTAAAGAAAAAAATAAATAAATATGCTTTTTCAGGCGGTAAAGAAACAGTCGAAGAACATAGGAAAAAAGGCGGAAATGTATTAGTAGACGTGGCATGCCAATGGTTAAAATATTTCGAAGATAGCGACGACAAACTCAAAAAAATATATGATAAATATAGTAAAGGCGAACTTTTGTCAGGCGAAGTTAAAGCAATTCTAATCGAAGAACTCAACAAAGTATTAAAAGAACATCAGAAAAGAAGAGCTACAGCAGAAAAACAAATAGACAAGTTTATTTTCTAAAAACTAAACAGCATCCCCACCATTAACATCAGCAACCTCAACACCCTTATCTCCAATTCCCATCCCAACAGCCTTCCTCTCGTGCGCCGTCCTTCTCATCTTCGCAATCCTAACCGCCCTATCTCCAACCCCCGCAATCCCAGATTCATAAAAAATCGTCACCGAATCAGACAAAAATCTCAAAATATCAGTCTTAGTCCAATCCCCATCAACCTGTCCCTGCAAACCCTCACCCTCCAAACTTTCATCAACAAAAACCGTAGTAACTTTCATTCTCTTCATCAAAGCCGACAAATCAAAAATCGTCTTCCTAATTTTCCCCTGGTCACTCAAATTCAAAGCCAAAACAGAAATCGGGTCAAAACAAATCCTCTTAATATTATTCTGCGTAATTATTTTCTTCAACTCACTTTTCAATTCTTCAATCGAAGTCTCAGGAGCAAACCTCATAAACTTAATCTTTCCCTCAGAACTCAACTTAGAAAAATCCCAACCAAAAGACATCGCATCATTCAACGTATCAACAATATCCGGCTCAAAACTACAATACAATCCATTCTCCTTAAACTTCGTAACCCCATTCCAAAGAAATTGCAAAAGAAAAGTGCTCTTTCCCGAACCCGGTCCACCAACAATCAAATTATCAGAATTCCGCACAAATCCCCCTTGACAAATTTTATCAAAGCCAACTATTCCCGTCGGACACCTATCTATCACACTCCCCATTCTTATACACCTCCACAAATCTTTATAAATTCTCTTATTCTACCACTAATATGAAAACCCTAAACCTACATTGTGATTACATAAAATTTAAAGCCCTAAAAAAAGCCTTAAAATCCGTAGACGAAATAGCTCCAAACCAAAAACTAGAAGGTGAATCAAAAGATTGTTTAGTCGTATTAGTAGCAATAGAAAAAGGAGACTCCAAAAAGTCAGTCCCAGAATTAATTAATTCAATCAAGAAAATCGCAACCGACATAAAATCAGAAAACATTGTTCTATACCCCTACGCACACCTATCCAGCAATCTAGGAAAACCAGAGACAGCGGTAGAAATTCTAAACGAAACAGCAAAGCAACTTAAAGAATTCAAAGTAATTCAAGCACCCTTTGGATATTATAAGCAATTTGAATTAAAAGTAAAAGGTCACCCGCTCTCCGAACTCTCAAGAGAAATAAAGGTAGAAAGTAATAAAATTAAAGAAGAAGAATTAACTCCAGAAGAGATTTCAAAATCACTAAGACAAATTTCTAAATCAAAACTAGATACTTCTAAAATAAAAGAAAACGATCATAGAATTCTCGGAAGCAAAATGAATCTTTGGAGCTTTAACAATTCGGCTCCAGGAATGGTGTTCTGGCACGCAAAAGGTTTACATATCAAAAATAAATTAATAGAATATTGGAGAGAACTTCACAGAGAGAGAGGTTATTCAGAAATATCAACACCTCAACTTTTAGATAAAAAGCTTTGGGAAATTTCTGGACATTGGTCAAAATTTAAAGAAAATATGTTTTTAACAGATTATGAAAAAAGAGATTTAGCCATAAAGCCAATGAATTGCCCCGGAGGAATGCTCGTATATAAAACTTCTCCAAAATCTTACAAAGACCTTCCACTAAGAGTTGGAGAACTTGGAATCGTCCATAGAATTGAACTATCAGGAGTTTTGGGGGGACTAATGAGAGTAATCCAATTTACCCAAGATGATGCGCACATTTTCTGCACCGAAAAATCCTTAGAAGAAGAAATCGCGAAAATAATAGACCTAACAAACGACCTCTATACAACATTCGACCTTGCAATAGACCACGTAGAACTATCCACAAGACCAAAGAAAAAAATTGGCTCAGAAAAAACGTGGGACTTAGCAGAAGCAGCGTTAGAAAGAGTTCTCAAGAAAAAGAAAATGAAACATGTAATCAATAAAGGAGACGGAGCTTTCTATGGTCCAAAGATAGATTTCCATATTAAAGATTCACTAGGAAGAACATGGCAAACATCAACAATTCAATTGGATATGGCCTTACCCGAAAGATTTGAATTAACATATACCGCAGAAGACGGTTCCGATAAACAACCAATAATGTTACACAGAACCATTTACGGAAGCATAGAAAGATTCTTAGGAATTTACACCGAACACATCAACGGCAAATTCCCATTATGGCTCTCCCCTAACCAAATAAAAGTCATGACATTAAATGATGAAGTAAAAGATTATGCCAACGAAGTTTATCAAAAATTATTTGATAAAGGATTCCAAGTTGAAATTAACGACAAGAATGAGTCAATGGGGAAAAAAGCAAGAGACGCACAAATTCAAAGATTCAATTACCTCCTAACAGTAGGCGAAAAAGAAAAATCAAAAAATGAAATTGCCATAAGAACAAGAGACTCAGAAAAAATCACAACAATGAACATAGAAGAATTTATAGACAAACTCAAAAAAGAAATTTCAAATAAATCTTAATTGTCCAAGTCAAAACAAATCGACAACGAAGTTGTCCTACCTTTAATATTACAAACTACAAGCGAAGCGTACTACAAACTACCAACTAATTTATATACTTCTCAAAGTATATAAATCCATGAGGTGGGCAAAAATAGTATTGATTTTTCAAGCTATCGTAACATTAACATTAGGAATAATCTTCTTCGCACAAGTAATGGTTTTAGACATATCGAAGGTAAGCGAACTCAGAACATCAATAGAAAATCCATCAGAAGAAACAAGTCCAGAATACATCAACCTAAAAACACGATACGCATCAGCCGCATACATTCTCCTCTTCGTATCTTTAATGGAACTAATCATTATAACAAAGCTTTTAACCTAATTATTTCTAGCCCAATTATGAAAGTACAAGATTTATTAACAGAATTAAAAAAAACAGAATCCTATCAAAGCTTCAAGCAAGAAAACCCAGAAGCATTTTTCTGCTCAGCGATGTTCGTCTTGGGTGACGCAGATAAAATAGACTTAAACTTCTTTCTCCCAAATAAAAATACTATCTCATCATTCTCAATGCCATTTGCCTCTCTAACAAATCATCCAGAAGAAATCAAAGACCAAACCGAAATAAAAGACTTAACTTTCAAAGTAGACGCCGACAACCTAAAACAAGAAATAGAAAACAAAACACAAAAAAAATTCACAAAAATAATTGCAGTCCTTCAAAAAGAAAACTGGAACCTAACTTGTCTAAATGGCTTGGATATGAGCCGAATGAACATCAATACTTACACCGGAGAAATCCAAAAAAAAGAAAACGGAAGTCTAATGGATATGGTTAGGTTTCGAAAAAGTTAAATTTTTCCCCAACTTATCAGATATTTAAGAAATTTTTTCTGAGCTAAATCATCAGAAAGGCAACAACACATATCCATTGGTATTATTCCTGCCCTGCGCATCTCTCTATCATCGGAAGTATATTCGCATTCAGGGGTTCGTCTAAAACTCAAGCCCCTACCTCCAAATTCTCTCTGCAAATCACTTAAAGCTTCAAAAATTGAAGCGAAGAGTTCTCTAGGTGCATCTCCAGGTTTAACGTATAGTCTTATTTCAGGTTCTCCCATCATATTTTAGAAAAAAAGGGGTATATAATCTTTTCGAATTTGTAGCTACCATATTGACACAAATGTATCCGGCAATACCCAAAATAACAGACCTTCTCAACCCTTCCGAACAACAGCAACAATATTCTTCCCCTCTTCCAAAAAAACAACCTCAAACCCAACACTTTTCAACAAACCCTCAAACTCATCCTTATCATAAGTATAATTATATCTTTCATATTTCACATCTCCAACAGTCCAAGGAATAATACATTCTTTCGGTTTATTCTTAATCCTTTGATTTTTCCACCCAATCGTAGAAATAACAGCCTCGCCATTTTTCTTCAAAACCCTATAAACTTCCTCAATACTCTTCTTTCTCTTCTCTGCCGAATCAACACAATGCAAAACCCGAACAAAAACAACCCAATCAAAAAAATCATCCCCATAAGGAATCTCATCAGTCGTCCCCTTCTTCAACTCAACATAACCCTTACTCTTAGCAATCTCCAAAAGTTTCCCAGAAAAATCAACCCCATAAATATCCAAACCTTTATTATCAATAAAATTCCTACCGCTTCCACATCCCAAATCCAAAACTCGCCCAACCTTTCCATCCAAAAATTCCACAACCTCATCGACCGGTCTAGTTCTAAATTTAGCCCATTCTTCAGCAACCCCATCCCAAACTTTTTCCTGATTCATCAAACAACCTAATTTTTAAACTATAAAACATTTCCCATTTTATGAAGTTACAATTGCCAAAACAATCTAACAGCCGAAGGCGGTCTACCAGCGATAGCGGTCTACCAGCAAAGCGGTCTAGTCTTCGTAAGCCCACGAAGACCATCAGTGGAGTAGCCCCATTAGCAGTAATGCTCCCCCCAAGAAAATGCCCCCACGGAACTTGC
>CAYYYV010000012.1:0-11849 GCA_964476225.1 Candidatus Woesearchaeota archaeon
AGTACCCTAAGGGGCAAAGGGGCGGATTTAGTTAAAATAGTTTTATGTTAAAACAATTTAATGATTATAATTAGAAGGATTATTAGGAGGATTGCTATGACTAGGATTATCCACCAGCCGGTAAAAGATGTGTTTTCATTTCCAGTTAAAACGAGGTCGGAAGCGTTTCCTAGGACTACTGGTTCTAATTGTTGGACTAAATTTTGTGGGTAAGAGCCGTCGCAATCTTCGGGGCAAGTGATTTCACTTTCTCCACTGAAGGCGTCGCATATTAGGTCGCCGCATAAGTTTCCTGATTCATCTCTACTGCCCTTGTTGTCATTGTCACATTTGCCGTTACTGCATCCGTGAGCACAATCTTTTATTTTAATATCAGTAGTTGAATTTGAACAAAAGCTGTTTGTCTGTCCTGGGTTGCTGCAGGTGAAACTTAAGAATTTGTCGTATGAGTTTTTATTTTTACAAAATAATTGATTTAAGTTTTGGTCTGTTCCGCATTGTGAGTTGTTTGAACAGATTGTTTGATTTTCGCAATTTCCATTTGAACATTGGAAAGAGCAGGATTTTACAAATATGCTTGTGATGTTTTTATCGCATTTTCCGTTTGAACAGAAGAAATCTTGGAAGTCGTAATAGACGTCTTTGTTTTTGCAATAATATGACGAACTGTTATCTTGTGGGCATTCGCTGTCAGAGCAACATTGTTGAGGATTACAGATTCCGTTAGTGCATCCGTAATCACAATCTTCTATTTTTTTTGAGGTTGTAACATTTGAACAAGAGCTGCTTGTTTGTCCTGGGTTGTTGCAGGTGAATTCTTTATAATCTTGGTAGCTGTTGTTTCCTGTGCAGTATTTGTTTCCTATGTATCCGTCTGTTCCGCATTGGGAGTTAATAGAGCAGGTGATTGTCTCATTTTTGCATAAACCATTTGAGCATCCGTAAGCACAATCGTCTTTTTTTACATCGGTTGTTGAGTTTGAGCAAAAGCTGTTTGTCTGTCCTGCGTTGTTGCAGGTGAAGCTTAAGAATTTGTCCCATGAATTATTGTTTTTGCAGAAAAGTTGGTTAAGATATTTGTTTGTTCCGCATTGTAAATCATTGCAACAGATAGGTGTTGGGGGAATTATGCATTCTCCACTTGAGCATCCGTAAAAACATGTTTCTCTTTGAATGTTTGTTTCGATTTCACATTTTTTTGCGCTATTACATTTAGGGGTTGTGGTTGTGACAACAGAGTCGTTTATATCACAGACCTTGTTAACGCTTACGGGTCCGCAATCTGAATCGGAGGAACATTCGGGCGGCAGGTTCCCTTTAATGTCTATTTCATAAAGTCTGATTCTAGTGAAACGATCACTACTTCCTCCAGAACTTGAAGCGTAAAGGCTAAACTCTATTTTTTCTACATTGTTAAATGAGCCTTGAATATTCTTAGTGTCTAATTTTCCTCCAGTCGCAGTTCCGGAACTTCCCCCATAGACTACATTCCTATCATAGATTACTGTTTGTCCAGAAGAATCCCAAATGGTGACTTTTTCTATTTGTCTTTCAGTATCCGAACTTGATCCTGCAGTATACATACTTCTAGTATAATTTATGTTTTCAATATTAACTGCTTCGGGAAAAATATAAGTTAAGGTCATGTTAGCAGAACCTCCATGATGTTGATTCTCGCCAATTCCATAAAAAGTAGAAATATCATTATCTTTTATCAAGGAAATATCACCAGCAATATGGGTGGATGAACTTTTTATAAAAATATTGGGACTTATTGTTTCTGTAAAATCAATTGCACTGATGAATGAAATTGAGAATAGGATTAATGTTGTTATTGTTAGGGTGGTTAGTGTTTTTTTCATTTTTAAAATACCACCCTTCTTTTTAACTATCTGAAAAAATGAGAGGTTTAATCTTTATAAGATTTGTTGTGAAAAGTCGTCTCTGTTTGGTAGAAAAAAGTTTCGTGTGGAATTATGAAAAGGTATTTAAACTAGTTTGTTCGTAGATATTTAAGATGGTGAAGGTTGAAATCAATTTTTCGAATAAGTTTGTTTACTTAGTTGCATTTATTTTCATTCTGATTGTTGCTGTCGGTGTTGTTTATGCTGTTGGGACTGGAACTGTTCCTAATCCTGGACATGCGATTGAAGAGTTGGAAGCGTGTGTCAATGATGGAGAAACATTAGTTATGGTAGATGGGAATTGGGTTTGTGGTGGTGCATCTTTAAGCTGTAGGGTTGTAAGAAGCACGGCTAATGTTGGTGGTAACTCATATGCAGAATGTGATGTTGGTGAGACCGCCTTATCTGGAGGTTGTGCCCAGCAAACTATAACAGATCCTGATTTAGATGCTTATGCGCTCTGGCCTTATACTATTAGGGGAGATCCGCAGAGCTTTGCGGATACTGGTGACGTTGCTGTCGGTTGGGGATGTGATTCAAATTCCGGTGTATCCTCTAGATATGCCTTTGCTGTATGTTGTCAAGGAGGAGTCTCGGGTGGTGGTGGTTCATGTGGTTGGATAGATGTTACCGATAAAACTCATTTAGTCTCTACTTTTATAAGTAATGGTGGAACTGGAGTATGTTACACTACAGATAATAAGTTAGGTTATATTTATGATGGTGATGGGGGTAGTAATAGAAATTATATTACCTGTGGCGTGACAGGCTATTTTGGACCATCCCAGACTTTTTCATATTATGCATGTAAGGGTTGAAGCGGAAGTAGTACTGGGGGAGATTGTATTGCAAAAATAAGTAACGCAGCATATGCTTCAGGAACAAATCCTGCATCACTATGTGATTCTGGTTATAGTAGAACTTTTGTACATTATTTTAGATGTGATGATGACAGAAATCCAGGATATGTTCCAGGATTTAGCGGAGAGATATGTAATAAATGGGTTGAATTATGTTGCAAATAAATCCTTAATTTTTTATAACTAAAATGGTCTTAATCTGGATAACTACACAGATAAAAATAGACTCTAATTCAAACCCATGGAGCGTAATTACACATATTAGAATAAGAATCTGGAAATTACCTTAAGATTCTTATAATAAAAAATTATTCTTTTCTGATTAGCCAAACTACTATTATAAATAATCCTAGCGCGAACCATATCCATGTGTTTGAGATTGTTTGTCCGAAGAGAAGAACTGCTTTTGATGCGTTAATTTGATAATGAAGGGGCAGTATTTCTCCGACCCATTGGACTATTTTTGGTAAAGATTGCGTTGGGAAGAAAATTCCTGAGACAAGCATTAGGGGGAAGGAAATCATTAGGGAGAAAAGGATGGCGATTCCTTCGTTGTTTGCTATTAATCCTATGATGAATCCGAGGAGGGTGTCGATTATTCCTACGAAGAGGATTAGTTGGATTAGTCCGGTGATTGGGAGAGTGTAGCTTGCGCCGTTTAGCATGAAAAGGACGAGCATGATTAGGAATTGGATTAGGACTAGTGCTGTGAAGAAAATTGTTTTGGCGAGGATGTAGGAAATTGGCGAGGCTGATGATTTGACTCTTGTTAGGAAGTTTGTGTTTTTGTCGTAGATGATTGAGGTTGATGAGAGCATTAGGATTATGAAGATTGCGAGGATTGGGAAAACGTAGACTATTCCGGCGTCTTTTTTTAGACCTTCTTCGTAGACTGGGATTTTGTCGGTCCATATTGGGTTTACTAGAAATTCGGTTTCCATTTCTTCTATTTTTTGTAATTCAGAATCTGCGGTTTCTATTTTGTCGTTTGCGAAAGATGATATGCTTGAGATTTCCATTATGACATCTATGCCGTCTCTTACTGACGATACTTTGTTTGAGAGTTCTTTGTTCAGGTTGTTAATTATTTGTCGTTTGAATGGGACCATTGCTTGGTCGACTTTCCACGAGATTAAATTTGAGAAGGCGATGTCGGTGTTGTCGTAGTAGATTTGCATTCTTGATTGTTCTAGGTTTTTTATGTTGTTTGCGAAACCATTTGGTATTATTAGTCCGAGGTCTAGTTTTCCTAATCTTATTTCTGATTTTACGATTTCAATACAATTATCTTTTGGGAGGATTATTGGGTTGAATCCGTTTAGTTGGGAGTAGGCTCCTCTTGAGATGTCTGTTTTGTCGAAGTCGCAGATTCCCACGTCGATGTTGTAGTCTTTTGAGTTTAGGGCGAAAAGAAATAGACTTGCTATTATTAGAGGTAACAGGATGAAAAGGTAGAGGTATTTTTTTCTTTTGTAAAGTAGCATTGTGTCTTTTTTCAGGTAGCCGTAAAATCTTCTTGCTTGGGTTTTCATGCTTTAAGGAATATCTCGTCGAGGTTTGGCTCTCTGAAGCTAACTTCGTTGAATTTTAAATTTAATTTTTCTAGGAATTTTATTAGATTGGTTCTTTCTCTTTCTGTATTCAATCCGAACATGAGATATCTTTCATAAGAATCCAGGATTTTCAAATCTTTGTATGCGGAATATTTTTTTATTTTTTCTATATTCTCTTTTGAGAGGTGGGTGAATCTCAATTCGTAGATGTAATTCATTTTTAATTTTGTTTTTAACTTTTCTAGGTTGCCTGAGAAAAAAACTTGTCCGTCTTTTAGGATTATTAATCTTGTGACGTGTTCTTGTGTTTCTGTTAGAAGGTGGGAGGTTAGAATTACGGACTTCTTCTTTTTTCTCATTGATTCTAAAAAGTGCCAGAGGAGTCTTCTGTTTAGGAAGTCTAGTCCGACGAAAGGCTCGTCGAGGATTAGGATTTTTGGGTCGTGTAGGATGGAGAGTATTATGTTTAATCTTACTTTTTGTCCGCCCGAAAGTTGATTTGGTTTTTTATTGACGTCTTCATTTAGCTTTAACATTGACATTAATTCGTTTGCTTTTTTTATTGCTGTCTTTTCGGAGACGCCTAATGTTAGTCCGGCGATTTTTATGTTATCTAATATAGATAAATCTGGAATCATTGAGAATTCTTGTGGAACGAATCCGAGTTTGTTTTTGTTGAAGAATTTATTTTTCCCGAATATTTTTATTTTCCCTGTGTGTTTTTCGGAAATGATTCCGGCTATTAGTTTTAGAAATGTTGATTTTCCGGAACCGGACTTTCCTATTATTGCTACCATCTCTCCTTCTTTTAGAGTTAGGGATACGTCACGGAGGACTTCTTGGTTGGAATAGGAGAATCCTACTTCTGTCGTTGAGAGTGGTTTCTTTTTTTCTCTTAACCTCTTTAAGAATTTCATAATATAGTTAGTGGTTGGAGATTTATAAAGTTTCTATTGTTATGGAGTGGCTCTTTCTGGGCAAAATCCGCAAGGGGGGGTGTATTGGACGAAAGGAATATCATCTTTAGGGGTTACGCCTCTTCCATGTTCTTTGAAAAAAGCGTCTAGGGAAGCACTAAAATTTCTGTTCTTTCGACATTCGATGTCGCATGGTCTTATGGGTCCGCCCGTATCTCCTCCGAAACCTGTTGGTGCATGAAGACCACAGCCCGAAAGATATCCTGCTAATATTAGACCAGTGACATAAGTTCTGATTCTTCCGATTTTCATGAAGTAGGATATTAAGAATGGTTTATAATAATTGTTGTAGTAAGGATAATAATAAATAGTAGGTTTTCCTTCAATGTGTATGAATCCGATTAGTGAGTTGAGGAAGGAGCATATTGCGATTGAGCGGGAGTTGTTTGAGTTGGATAGTATTATGGAGGATGAAGTGATTAATTATTCTAATCTTGTTCATACTTTTAGGAAGCTTTGTGAGATTTGGGATAAGCATGAGGAGGAGGAGGATGGGATTTTTGCGGTGATGAAGCGGGAGAGAATTGTGGTTCCGGTTTATACGATGACTTGTGAGCATCGGGATATTCGGGGGTATGCTAATCGTTTTAAAGATGCTATTAATTCGGGAAGTGATTTTAAAGTTAAGAAGTGTTTTGATAAGGATTTGAAGGTTCTTATTGCTAAGGTTCGTGAACATATAAACATGGAAGATGAGGTTCTTTATAGGATTGCTTTGGATGAGTTTAGCGAGGAGGAATTGGAAGAGATGGCTAGGATGATTAGGGAGGGGGATTCCCCTACTCCGTAATGGACCTTTGTGGCATCTTCGTAAGACTTGTCCCTAAATGTTGAATATTTTATTTAGTGTTAAATCAGTGATGCTGTTGGACTTTATAAGGATTGTCGAGATTGAGTAGATGGATTGATTAATCTCTGTCTTTATATAAAAACATCAGAACAGGCATTAGTGTTTTATCCTTAATAATTTTCTTAATAGCTTCTACCATTTCTTTTTCAGTTCTGCCGAATATCATTTCATAAGAGAATTTAAAATTCATTTAAGAACTCTGAGAATTTTCTAAATCTTTTTCTATAATTGACATCTGCTTTTTTAAACTAGAAAGATTTTCTATGACAATTTTCCATATTAGTTCCAGATCAACTCCAAAATAATGGTGAGTAATCTTATCTCTGGTTCCTGCGATTTCTTTCCATGGAACATCCTTATATTTCGTTTTAATCTTTTGAGGGAGATTTTTAACAGCTTCACCAATGATTTCCAGACTTCGGATAACTGCATTTTGCTTTTCTTTGTTTTTTAAGAATTTTTCTTTATTTACTTTTTCAGTAAAGTTTTCTATATCTTCGATATTCTCTATAATGTGCTCGATAAAAATCTTAGGTTCTTTCATATTATTCTGACTTCTTCGTTTAGTATTCTTTCTTTTAATAATTTGTGAATACTTGCATAAGTAAGCAAATCTATTTTTTTCTTTAAATTATTTTTGAGTTCGTCTTCAATTCTTACGATATCAAAGAATCCCATTTCTTTTGTTGGCTCAATTAAAATGTCTATATCACTTGATGCTTTTTGTTCTCCCCGAGCATAGCTTCCGAAAATTCCTGCTTTTTTTATCCCTTTCTTGATTATTATTTTAATTATTTTTGACTTAATTTCTGATAAGCCCTTTTCTATTTTTTCTTTTGTGAATTCTTTATCCGCTTCTAATTCTTTTTGGGACAATTGCTCCTTTCTTAAATTTACCCCCAAGTAAATTCTTTTTTTAGAAATTTTATTTTTTTCTCGAATAGATTTTACTCTGTAATAATATTTTCTATTATTTCTTTTCTTTATTTCGGTATATGCCATAAATAGTGCACGTCTACATAATATATAAATGTTTCTGTGTAGACGTTAAAAAATAAACACAATTACCTAAAGTCGAGTCTTTGGATTATGCCAAGAAGGTATTATCCCCCCACCCTGAATTGAACAGGGCCACAGCGGGCTACAACCGCCTGCTCTACCGATGAGCTATAGGGGGACGAAATAAGAGAGAGGATTTTGTTTATAAAGTTTTAGATGGAAAGTTTTAAAAAATGGTTTTGGCTAGTTATTTTATCAGGCCGCGTCTTCGGGCGCGGTTCGATCCCTAAATCTATGTGGGGCTTAGAGGTATGATTTTTGAAACATGGGATTAAAGGAAGATATTGCTGCGGAAAGAGAATCTAATAGAAGGAGTAGGGCAGCTGAGCGTTTAGATTCGGCAGAGCTGCCTGGTAGAATTGATGGAGAAGAACTATCCAGATATTGTTCTATGTGTGAACAAATTAGGATTTTTTATCTAATTGGAGAGCAGGAGAGAGTTGGCTCGATGTATAATTGTTCAGTCTGTGAAACTACTAGAAATATTGCAGCTTAATTTAGTGTAACTACTCTAAAGTTTTTACAACAACAATATTTATAAATTGGTTTTAGTTGGGAAACATATGGGAAAATCGTTCAGTTCTAATACCGGAATTGGTATTAGGTGGGATATTTTTTGCGCTAAGGGTAGGAGGCAAGCGGGACTTGTTGATTATCTTTCTAAGGCTGATAGTCTGACGAATAAGAAGGTGGGAGAAAAGGTTGTCAGAACTCTTACTAACAGGGGGTATAGTTATTCAAAGAGAGTTGAGCAGGTGGAAGGTATTATATCTGATAATGGTTATAGTTTTAGCGATGCCGATTTGAGTTATTTTTTAGGATCTCTTTGGGAGACTCGGGATTATGTTGAAGGTTCTTCTCGAAGAAAAGGAAAGGAGGTTGTAAATCGTGATAGTGTTTTGGCTAGAATTGATGGATTGAGGGGTAGTCTTGAAAGTGTTTTGAGAGAGGGGGGAGAAAAGAAAAGAGTTGAGGGGCTTAAGGCTGATATTACGGGGAGATTGAATTCTGGATTTTATAAGGAGAGGAGGGTTTTGTCTATGGAATTTGGGGCGAGGTCGAGACGATATCAGGTTCGGAAAGAGAGGGAGGAGGCGGCGGAAAAAACGCGGAGAGAGGAGCATCCTTATCTTAGTTTTGTTGAGAGAAATGTTAATGGAATTAAGAATGTTGCTGCGGCTTTGGTGATAGGGTTTGCTGGGATTGCTATCGCGAAGGCGCCTGAAGTTGCTACGTCTACAAATGCTTATGTTTCTGTTCTGAAGGTTCCTTCGGTTGATGTTTCTTTGGTTGGTCGTGAAAATGCGGGGGATTCTCTTGTCAGTGTTGTTGGTTCTAATCGGGGCGTTGGTTCTTCCGATGAAGTTGAAAGCTATGCGGTAAAACCTATTAGTTCTGTTTCTGGTGTTGGTTCTAAATTGGTTGCGTCTGGAAGTCTTGAGGTGAAGGTTGATGTTGGCTTAGTTGAAGAAAAGAAAGGGTCGGGTGTTTTTTCAAGAGCGGGGGATTCTTTGGTTCGTGCTGGAAATTATGTTGGGGCTGGGCTTGCTAAGGCGGCAACAAGACTAAAGGAAGTTGGTGATGGATTAGTGAGAGTTTATGATTCTGGGAAAGAAAGACTTGCAAATATTGAGCGTGAAAATAAAGGTGATGAGGGGGTACAAAGGCTAAGTGTTGTTGGTCCTATGGGTGCTGTTGGTAAAGGGGAGCGGGTAGATGACGCGATTAATAAAAAGTATCCTTATGTTTTGAGAATTACAAGGAGTGAGCATCGTGTGAGATCGATGGTTCATTTCTGTGGTAAAAGGGTTCCTTCGCCGTTTTCGGAAATAATTACACAGGAATCTAGGGGGCTTATGTCTTTATCTAAAAGACAGGATATATTTCCTAGGGATTTTGAGAAAGAAATAGTGCGTGTAGATATAACACATATTGATGTTAATAGGAATTTAAAATATGCGGTAGTTACTGGAGAACAGTGGAGGAAGGGAAATGGGTACGTCCCGGACCTTGATCTTTCTTGGAAATCTAATTAATTAAAGAAGTTTTCTAAAAATGTTGTTGCGTAGACTCCGCTTGGGAGTGTGAATTCTAGTGTTATTTTTTTTGAGCCTTCAAATTCTTCATCGTCTTCTGTTTCAATTTCTAAATCTTTGATTTCGGTTACGGCTTTTCTGAATGAGCCTTTTATTCTTAGGTATGGGATTTCTTTGATGTCGAAGTCTTCTAGTGTTAGATTATGGTTTGCTAGGATTTGTTGTTCGATTTCTCCGAGTCTGCCGTTGAAGAATCTTGTTTTGTATCCGATTAATAGGCAGGAGGTTTGTCCTTGCTTTGTGAAAGATAAGTTTTCTTCTAATGCTGTTTCTAGAATTTCGTTGAAGATTTTTGATTGGGCAGCGTTTATATACATTAGCATATTTTTTCTATCTACTTTTTTTATTGCTCCGATGTAATCTTCTGGGTTTTTGCTTAAGTGATATTTCATGTATTCTCCTTGGCGCTGATTGTCTTCGGAGATTTCTTTTACCGCCTCTTCGAATTTTCTCTTGAGAAGTAGTTTACCTATTTTTACATTGTTGCCCTTTGTTCCGAATCTTTGTGGGCCGAAATAATTTGGGAACCATTCTAAGTTTCTAATATGTTTTGTAACTTTCATTGCGTCTTTTTTGTCTATGTCTCTTAGGATTATTTTGAAGTGGTTTCCTTCGAGATATCCCATTTTTATTTTTCGCTTATTCCATTTGAAATTTTTTAGGATTATGTTTGGATGGCTGAAGTTTTTTATTTTTTCTAAATTTGGTTGGAAAATTGATATTCTTTGTGATGTCCACGCTCGTTTGTCTTTTGTGCCGGCGTATCCAATTTCGTCAGGTCTTTTTCCTAGAAGTCTTAATGTTTCTTTAATTGCGGTGAAATGGTCTATATCTTTTTTTTCTAGTTCGCACCATAAGAAAACAGCGTTGCTGTTTTCTGTTGTTGGTATTTGGTTGTTAGTTGGTGGTACTTCGAAATTTTCTGAGATTTTAGCATTCCACTTTTCTCCGATTTCTTCGACTATGAAGTCTTCGACTTTGTGTTTTAATTTTGCTTGTGTTGTTGGAATGTCTTTCATGAAATGTTTAGAGAATTGGAGTATAAAAGATTATCAATTTTTGACTTGGTCGCTCATGAAGAAAACTTTGTTGGATTTTACTTCGTGGATTTTTCCGTTTCTTTCGAATACTGTTATCGCTTCTGGGAGTGAGAATTTTCCGACTATGCCGACTTTTGAGTAGATAATGTAGGTGAATACTCTTTCTTCTCCGGCGTTTAGGTCGCCGATGTTCCAATGGATTCTTCGGTTTTGCGTGTCTATTTTGTCTGGTTTAATCATTCCGAATTTTTTGTAGATTTTTACGATTGCTGGGATTCTGTCGATTAGGCTTACGTTTTCTACGTCTTTTTTCGCTTTTACAGATAAGGTTATTTTTAGTGCGAATTCTCCGCTTTTTGTTTTAACATGTGTTACGGATTTTTTTGCTTCTAGTTTTGTTTCGGAAAATCTTTTGAATCCGAATAGTGCTAATATTGCTACTATGATTATTAGGAATGGTAGGACGTAATTTGTTTTTGCTTTGATTACGTATGCTTCTGTTGGGCTTAGTCTTTCTTTTATCCATGTGTATTCTACGGAGAGTCCTTTTCTTTCGGTTATTGTTGGTTCGATGTTGAAACTTGTGAAAAGTCTTGCGATGATTCCTTTTTTTAATTTTACTTGGATTCCTTCAATGACATTTCCGACGTTTACTTTTGTTATCGTCTCTGTTTTGATTAAAAATCCGGACCTGTCTTCTGTTGTTGTTATCCCCTTTTTTTCCCCAAGATATAAATTTCCTTTTATTTCTTTTTCTCCGTTTTTTGTTTGGAAAACTGACTCGATAATGTAAACTCCAGCTTTTGTTTTCTTTAATTTGTCTTCGTCAACTTTTACGAAGATTTCTAATTTTTCGTTTGGACCTAGGTCGAATGTTTCTTCGGTTTCAAAGAGAATTGATGAGAATTTGGCGGATAAGTTTTTTAGATTTACTGCTTCTAAGTTTTGGACGTAGAATGATACTCTGCCTGTTGATGGGTCTATGCCGTCTGAGCTGATTTCTATAATGTCTTCTAAGTTTAATATTTTTATTGTGAATTTTTCTTCAATTTTTTCTACTCCTCTATGGTTTAGTGTGTATGTGAATGAGTAATATCCTTCTGTGTTTAGTGCGTCTTTTGCGGTTATTATGAATTCTTTTTGGATGGTTCCGCTTGAAATTGAAAATGTTTCGGATGGGGTTATTGAGATGTCTGCTAATGTGTATAGGTTGTATGTTCCTGTTGAGGCGTTTGTGATATTTAGTGTTAGTATTATTGGGTTTTCTATGTCGCGGATTAATATGTTTGAGCTGTATTCTGGTGTTATTTCTAGTGATGAGACTAAGCTGAGACATAGAATTCCCGTTATTAAAAATAATGATAAGTTTTTCATATAATAAGATGTTGAAATTATTTTATAAAGATTTATGTAGTTAAACGCTTGTATCGAGTTAAGGTCTTTCTAACATTGTCGGTGCTTCTAATTTTAAGAATGCTTTTAGGTCTCCGATTATTTCTCTTACGTCGTC
>CAYYYV010000013.1:0-11040 GCA_964476225.1 Candidatus Woesearchaeota archaeon
CTAAGGATGAGATTTATGGATTGACTTCTCAAATTAAGAGGGCGGTGATTAGCGTTCCGTCTAATATTGCGGAGGGGTGTGGGAAGAAGACGAATAAGGATTGTGGTTCTTTTTTGCATCATGCTATGGGGAGCCTGAAGGAGGTTGAGTGTCAGGTTTTTCTTGCTCGGGAGTTGGGTTATTTGAATGAGGATGAGTTTAAGGAATTGAATGGGAAGATTTTTGTATTGAGTAGGAAGCTTTTTGCTTTTATTGATTATATTGTTGGGTTGGAATGATTGCTGCTTAAGTCCCAAAACACTTCAAAAAAACTAGAATAGCTTTCTGCTGCCTTTTTGTCTTTAATAACAAAACAAATTGGCTTTTCGACTATATGAATTGTTGCTACTAAATTCTTTGTTATTAGAATCCATGCTGGAGTGATCATCTTTTGGGGAAGGTATCTTACTTCGCTTAATTTTATTTTTTTTCTTTTTTTACCCAGATCCGTTACATCATAATCGAATAGAAGTTTAATTGAAATCGATTTTTTTGCTCTTCGTTTATTCCAGTCTAAAAAGTAGCCCTCATGTTTTTTTGCCGATTCTCTTGGAATTCCCATCACTAAGATTTCGTCTCCTTTTTCTGAATTTCTCAGAACTTCTTCGTAGAATGTTTTTATTCCATTTATCCCCTGATAAACTGTTCCTGATTCTTGTGGCTTGTCTTTTTGAGACATTAATTTGATTTGAGGAATTATTCTTTTTACTTTTTCTTCTGATTGAATTATGTCTTCTTTCTTTTTTTCTAGATAATCTAAAATTCTTTCTGGTTCTGCTGCTGAGAAATGTTTGACGTTGTTTTTGACTATTGAACTCACAAGTCCCTTTTTGATTAGGTTTTCCAATATCTCGTATATTTTTGATAAGGACACCTTTGCTTCTCTTGCTATTGGGGTTACTGAGCTTTCTCCCAGTAAGACTAGTGCTAAATATACTTTTGATTCTCCTTTTGTTAGGCCTGCTTCTTGTAGTATTCGTTCGTTCATATCTAATAGAGGATTTTTGATTTTATAAAGTTTATTGTTTCAACCCCTTAAGGGGGAGATGTTACTTAAATAGGGTGGTGTTACTACTTTGTTATGGCGAATAATATACAAGAGGGAGAATATAGTTCTGACAATAGAGGGAACTATCTTAAGTTGCTAAAGAAGGAGCCTGTTTATGGTCCGATTACTTCCAGAAGACTTGGACTTTCTCTTGGAGTTAATCCTATTCAAGGAGGTTTTGCGTGTAATTGGAGCTGTGTTTATTGTCAGTATGGTATTGATGATTTAGATTCTCAGGTGAATGGTTCTAAAAAAATAAGATTTACCGAGCTTGGTGAAATTGATGCGGCGCTTCGGAAAAGATTAGGGTCGAATGAACATTTTGATTCTATAACTATTTGTGGACCTACTGAACCTACGATGCATCCGAGGTTTAATGAGTTAGCTGGCTTAGTTGTTTCTAGGAGAAATGAGTATCGCCCTAGAACTCCTGTAACTCTTTTTACGAATGCTCATAAGCTCGATGGTTTGAATCTTTATTCGCTTGATTGGGTCTTTATGAAATTGGATGCTGGGAACGAGGAAACTTTTCAAAGATTTAATCGCCCTAAGACTGGAACTTTGGCAGAAGTAGTTGAGAATATTAAGGGTGCTAACGTTAGGAAAAAAGTTGTTCAGAGTATGTTTGTTGGGGGAAGGGATGGAAATTTGAATGAAAAGAATGTTGGGGATTATTTGGGCCTTTTGAGAGATGTTGGACCTGATGAAGTTCATTTGTATTCTCTCCTATATGCGCCTTTGCCCAATAGTGATATTAGACCTGTTGATGGAAGCACTCTGGATGCTCTTGCTGAGAGAGTGAGAGATGGTGCGGGCTGTGATGCTTTGGTTTTCAATAATCCGGTTCAAGAAGGGGAGTTGTTTAGATTTTAAAATGGAAACTCATATTAGAGATTATGCAGAAAGAATTGGAGTCTTATGGGAAAGAAGGGGGCAAGGCATTCAATAAGATGGAAGGCGGATTATTAACGGTGGGAGAATATTTTAGACTAAAGGAACGAGAAGATCAAGATAGGAGGTTGAAATATCTTAGGGAAAATATCCCAGAAAAAATAACTCAATTAAAAAGGGAATCCGGATTGAATAAAGGAGAATTGGCAGAATTAGTTTATGATGATTGGGGTATTAAGATGCCTAGCGCTAGGGCTTATTTGTCAGAGATGATGAGATATTATTCTGGTGTTAATTGGGGGAATAATGTAAGGCTTTCAAGGCTGGCAACACTTTTAGATCTTTTTGAGGTAAACGAGGAAGATAAAATTAATTGAAGAGCTTAAAAAGATGTATGGAGAAAAATTTCTATATCCTCTTTAGGTGTTGATAAGTGAATTGTCTCTATTAAGATGGAAATGTTTATATATGTATATTCATAGTTATTTGCATAATGATATTGATAGGTGTGTTGTTATGAATACGCATAGCAAGAAAATAATTAGTTTGATTAAGAAAGAAAGAGTTGTTACTAGCTCTGAGGTTGCGGGAATGTTGGGTGTTTCATGGAATACTGCTGAGAAATATCTGTTGGAGTTGATTATTGAGGGGAAAGTTGTGAAGATAAAAAAGATGGGGGTGAATTTATGGATTCTAAAATGAAGAGAAAAGGGCAGGTTACGATTTTTATAATTCTGGCGATTGTGATTGTTGTGGCTATTATTCTCTTCTTTCTTTTTACGAGAAGGGTTGTTGTTGAAACTCCTGTTGGTTTGGGGCCGAGAGTTTTTATTGATAAATGTGTTCGAGATGTTGTTGAGGATTCTGTTGAGAAAATGTTGAGGAATGGTGGGGAGATTTTGGCGACTCAGGCTATTTTATATCAGGGGGAGGAATGGAATTATTTGTGTTATCAGGGGGATTATTATTTGGGGTGTTATAATATTCATCCTATGTTGGAAATGCAGATTGAGAAAGAGGTTGTTAAGGATACCAAAGACGCTGTTGATAATTGTTTTGATATTATGAGGGATGATTTTGAGAGCAAGGGATTTGATGTTGGATATGGTAGTAGTGTTTATTCTGTTGATTTGTTGCCGGGATATGTTGAGATTAATTTGGCTAAGAGGGTTGATGTTTCGAGGGACGGGACTGCTCAGAGTTTTGAGGATTTTGATGCTCGGGTTTCTTCGCCTATTTATGATTTGGTTCAGATTGCTCGGGATGTTGTGAATTCCGAGGCGCAGTATTGTCATTTTGAATATAATGGTTATATGCTTTTGTATCCGCGGTATGATATTCGTAGGATTGATTATTCGGATAGTAAAATTTATCGTTTGATTGATAGGCCGAGTGGGGCTGAGTTTCGATTTGCTGTAAGGTCGTGCGCTTTTGCGCCGGGGATATGAAAATCGAAGATTTTCATGGGGTGTGGGTTTTCGGGGTGTGGGGGTATGGGTTAGGGCTTCGCCCGGCTTGGGAAACTGGTATGTCTGTAAATAAAAAAATGGGGATTGGTTTATGAGGGATTATAAGAAATTGGATGTTTGGAAGATTGGGAGAGAAATAAATAAAATTAATTATTTGAAGAATGAAGGAGATAAAATAAAATGAATAGAAAAATAATTGCGGGTTTTGAATTGACTTTGATGATGGTTGGAATGTTCGCGTTTAGTTATGGGGTTGCTATGACTGATGACGTTTTTGTGGAATTGAATGACAAATATGAAAAGGCGAGGGCTGAGAGATTGGTTGCTATTGGCGAGGCTGTTCCTTATAAATCTAAGGTGGGAGTTATATTTGATATTATATTTGGGAAATTGAAAGAGCCGATGATTCCTGTTGTGTCTGCCGAAGGTCTTGAGGTGGGATGTTGTGCTTTGGCTGATAATGGGAAAAGTTGTCTTACAACAACTCCTGAAAGTTGTGTTGAAACTTTTGCATTGGGAGCACTTTGCGCTCAAACATCTTTTTGTAAAAAGGGGTGTTGTTATGATGTAGATTCTGGGATTTATGAGGTGGGTACTCGTGAGGTAGATTGTCCGACTGAGTGGGTTGATGATCCGAATTGTAATATGCCTGGAGCTAGAAAGGGGTGTTGTGTTTTGGATTACGGCACCAATCCCTATGAAACATATAAGCAATGTGAGGTTCGGGTAAATTCGTTTGCGCAAGGGGACGGGGTTGTTGATTGGCGAGGTAATTTAGATCCTGGACAATGTATGATACTTTCGGCTATACAGAAAGAGGGAGCTTGTGTGCTTGATAATGGGGAATGTGAGTTTGGGACCGAGGCGTCTTGCTATGGTTATGATGGGGAATTTAATGAGGGCTATCTTTGTACTTCTCCCTTGTTGAATACGAGTTGTGAGATGACTGAGCATACGACTTGTGTCGATGGGAAAGATGGGGTTTATTTTTTGGATTCTTGTGGGAATGTTGCTAATATTTATGATTCAGCTAGGGTCGATGATCCGGTGTATTGGGACTTGGTTGCGGCGTCTGAGGACATTTGTGGGGATGATGATGTCGAGGGGGGGAATGCTGATTCTCCTAGCTGTGGAAATTGTAATAGGTTTCTTGGGGGAATTTGTGGGTCGGCTGACGGGGATAATTTCGATGTTGATGTTGGGGAATTTTATTGTAAAGATACTTCGTGTATGGTTGATGGGGAGGTTTATGGAAATGGTGAGTCTTGGTGTGTTTATGATGGTGTGATTGGGAATGGGGATGATGTTGTTGGGTCGAGGCATTGGAAATATGTTTGTTCTCAGGGGACTACTCAGGTAGAACCGTGTGCGGATTATCGGAATCAGATTTGTATTCAGTCTAATACTTTTGAGGTTAACTCCATTGGAAATGGCTCCAACGGGGCAGGTGGGACTGATGTTGAATTTCGGAATGCGAATTGTGTTGCTAATAATTGGAGGGAATGTGTTGATTTGAATAGTCATGAGGATGGGCTTGAGATGTGTGAAGATACTTTGAATTGTCGGGTTGAGAAAGTTGATATTGCTGATAAATTTAAGTTTGATGTTTGTTTGCCGAGATACCCGGGGGGATTTAGTCTGAAGGATACGCGTTACATGGAGACGGCGGAGCAGATTTGTGGGATGGCGGACCAGACTTGCACGGTTGTGTATAAGGAGACAATGCTTGGGGGATGTGAAATTGTTGCTAATGAAGATTGTTTACATGAGGGATTTGCTCGGGGGATGAATGATTTTTGTCGGGGGCTTGGGGATTGTGGAGGCGCGGTTAATATTGAGGGAGTTTATTCTGAGAATTATAAGATTGAGGAGTCGCCGTATTTGAGTCAGAAATCTATTGATGAGTTGAAGGAATTGGCGACTCCGGTTCCGGGACAGTTTGCTGAGGTTGAAGATTATACGAAATTTTTAGAGGCTGCTGGACTTTGGGGGAATCCTGGGGAGGTTCCTGAGGAGGAAGAGCCAACTGATTATTCTAGTACTGCGATGATGTTGGGAGCTGGGGTTGCGGGGATTGGTGTAGCCGTTGTTGTAAGCCAGGTCGGTATTGCTGGAGCGATGTCATTCTTTGGAGGAACTTTGCCTGCTGTGGGTAGCGGTTTTGCTACAACTGGGGGACTAGGTTTAAGTGCTGGTGCTGCAGGGTTTGCGGGAGCGGCTATTGGTGCTGGTATTGGTATGATTGCTGGGATGATGCTTGGTAAGGCGTTGGGATTGAGCCCTGGTGGTTCAATGCTGATAGCAGTTGGAGGAGGGATGGTTGGGGGAGCTATTGGATATGGTATTATATTGGGTTGGGGAGGACTTGTTTATCCCATTCTTATAGCCGGGATCATTTTAATGTTAATTTCTCTTTTGTTTGGAGCTGGAAAGTGTGATCCGGTTGAGGTTACTTTTGAGTGTAAGCCGTGGAAGGCGCCTGTGGGCGGGGGTAGTTGTGAGAACTGTAATAATGATTCGTTGAAACCGTGTTCGGAATATAGGTGTAACAGTTTGGGGGCTGCTTGTGAATTGATAAATGTTGGGACGGAAGAAGAGATGTGTCATTCTTCGAAAGATGATGGGAGGGCGCCGATTTTGAGACTTCAGACTGATGTGATTTCTGAAAGTGAAATATATAGTAATATTACGGATAATGGGTTTGGGATTACTAATTCTCTTGGTGGTTGTGTGGATGCTTATACTCCTTTGGTGTTTGGTGTTAATACTGATGCATTGGCTTATTGTAAATATGATATAGAACCTAAAGATTTTGCCGATATGGATTATGATATGGGGGGGAATGCTTATTTGTATAATCATACGACGACGTTTACTTTGCCGGACCCAAGTCATGGACAGAGTCAGGGTTCAAATTGGACTGGTGATTTGAATATGTATATTAAATGTCAGGATGCTTTTGGGCATGAAACTTCTGAATTTTATATTGCTGAAATGTGTGTTAAGGAGGGAAAAGATGTTACTGGTCCTTTGATTAGGGGGGTTGATCCGGCTGATGATTCTATGATTGGCGTTGATGTTTCTTTGGAGAATTTTACTATTGTTACGAATGAAGTTTCAACTTGTAAATGGGATTTTTCGGATGTTGGATATTCTGAGATGGCTAATTCTATGATTTGTAATGATAGTCTTATTAAGCAATCTAGTCCGTTGGGATATGTTTGCACCGATGTTTTGCCTACTGATAATTCTAGTAATATATATTATATTCGGTGTATGGACCAGCCGTGGTTAAATGAGAGTTCTGAGAGAAATGCGAATGTTGAGAGTTTTGTTTATAGTTTGAGAAAACCTTTGGGAAAAATTTCTATTGAGAAGATTGCGCCGAATGCTGATTTTGAAATTGATACTGCTAAAACTACTATTGAATTGAAAGTTCTAACGGCTAATGGCGGGGACCTGCATTATTGTTCGTATTCTTTTTCGGGGTATGA
The DNA here is from genome assembly GCA_964476225.1 of Candidatus Woesearchaeota archaeon. Classification (GTDB taxonomy): domain Archaea; phylum Nanobdellota; class Nanobdellia; order Pacearchaeales; family GW2011-AR1; genus JAGVXH01. The sequence goes on from CAYYYV010000013.1 coordinate 6,942, forward strand.
CAAGATGATTAAGATGTTTGAAACTGGGGAGGACGAAGTTCATGTTCAGTCGCTTGAGAGGCCGAGTGGTTGGAATAAGATTTATGTTGAGTGTAATGATGAAACTGGGGATTATGCGCGGGATGTTACTGAGTTTAGAATTGTTCGGGATACTTCTGCTCCACAGATTGCTAGGGTGTGGCAGAATTATGGGACGCTTCATGTTGTTACTACCGAGGCTGCTGAATGTCAGTATTCTACTTCTAGTTGTAGATTTAATTGGGGAGATGGGGAACTTGCGGGTAGTGGAGAGGAACATAGGATTAGTGTTGTGAAGGGCGATACTTATTATATTAAATGTGAAGACGAATTTGGGAATGCGCCTGCTGATTGTTCAATCACTGTTCGGGCTTTGTGATTGAACGATGGTAGGACGCTTTGCGTCCGGAGGTAGCGACTTTGTCGCGGGGGTAGCACGTTTTGCGTGCGATGGTAGGCGCTTTGCGCCGGGGCTTGGGCAATGTTTGTCATCTTTGATGACGATGGTAGGAAACTTTGTTTCCGATGGTGGCGACTTTGTCGCGGGGGTAGTCGCTTTTGGCGACGATGGTAGGCATCGAAGATGCCGGGGCTTGGGTAACTAAAGATGAGGGATTATAAAAAATTGGATGTTTGGAGAATTGCGGTTGATTTGAATAAATTGATTTATGATGTTACTCAGAGTTTTCCTAAGGATGAGGTTTATGGGTTGACTTCTCAGATTAGGAGGGCGTCTGTAAGTATTTCTTCTAATATTGCGGAGGGATGTGGAAGGAGAACAAGCAAAGACTTTGTGCAATTTTTGCATAATACTTCTGGAAGTTTGAAGGAAGTTGGTTCTCAATTGGTGTTGGCTAAGGACTTGAAATATATTTCGGATGATAATTTTGATAAGATGAATTCTTTGATTATTAAATTGGGGAAAAAGTTGCTGTATTTTATTAAATATATTGAGAGTGGTGTATCATGAGAGATTTTATAAATAAAAGATGGTTGAAATAAAGATGATAAAAGGGATGAAGAAAGGTGGACAGGTGACGATTTTTATTATTATTGGAATAATTATTGTTGCGGCTATTTTGGTTTTCTTTTTGTGGATTAGGCCGACTTACTTTTTGGAAGAAGGGGCGGCGCTCGGGTTTGAGAGATGTGTTGAAGATGTGGTTAAAGATGCAATTGGAGAACTTGAGGTGAAGGCTGGATTTGCTGACCCGGAATTTACTTATGATTATAATGGGGAGAAGTTGACCTATCTTTGTTATACGAATGCTTATTATGCGACTTGTTCGGTGCAGGTTCCGTTTTTGAAGAATGCTTTTGATGAGCAGATGGAACTTTTGATTCGGGATGATGTTGATGCTTGTTATGCGAGTTCGATTGATGACTTGAAGTCGAAGGGATATTCTGTTACTCCTGGTGTTGTCGATTATGATGTTTTGATTGAGCCGAGTGTTGTTCGGGTTGAAGTTGATGCGCCGACGGTTGTTGGGTCTCAGCAGTTTGCTCGGTTTAATGTTAAGGTTAATGCGCCGACTTATGATATGGTTATGATTGCGACTTCGATTTTGCAATTTGAGACGAAGTATGGGGACGCTGATGTGAGTTCTATGATGGAGTTTTACCCGGATTATATTATTAGTAAGATTAAGAGGAGCGAGGGGACGACGGTTTATGTTTTGGAGCATAAGACTTTGGGAAATAAATTTCAGTTTGTTAGTCGAAGTTTGGCTTGGCCGGCGGGGTACGCATGAAATCTAAGATTTCATGGGGTGGTTGTTTCGCTTTGCGAAACGGTGGTTGCGACTTTGTCGCGAGGGTAGGCTTCGCCGAGGGTAGTCGCGTTGCGACGGGGCTTGAGCAACTGGATTGGAGGTTGATGAAATGAAAGATTGGTTGAAGGGTGGTTTGATTGGTGGCGTTGTTGCCATTTTTCTTATCTTCTTAAATAATTATATATACAAATTATTAAGCGGTCTTTCCTTGATTTTTGTATTTAAAATATTATATTTTCCAAGAACCATTATTTATTCAATTATTTACAGTGAAATGTTTAATGGAATTTTTTACAAAGCTAGCATTGCACTTCCTATGAATACTTCGAGTTCTGAATTAATAGTAATGGGTATTGTAATATCTTTAATATTCATCTTTTTATTTTATTTTATAATTGGAGCAATTATCGGATTAATAATAAATAAAGTTAAACAAAAGAAAAAGGTGGTAAATGAATAAAAAAGGAATTGCTGGGTTTGAAGTTGTGTTGATGATTATGACGACGTTTGCGTTTGCGTTTATTATTGCGGGGGCGACTCCGAGTGTTGTTGCTGAGACTTCTATGAGTGAGCCGAGTTATTGTTGTGAGAAAACTGATGCTGGGGCTTGGTGTGTTAATGCTGACGAAGGGGAATGTTCTGATAGTTTTTTAAGTTCGCCGACTTCGTGTGAGACAACTTCGTATTGTAGGACGGGGACTTGTTATGAATCTGAGGAGGGAATTTGTATGGAGAATACGCCGCAGAGAGTTTGTAATGATTATGGGGGAACTTGGGATGCTCGTGAGATTGAAGAGGTTCCGCAGTGTCAGTTGGGATGTTGTATAATTGCTGACCAGGCTGCGTTTGTTCCGTTGGTTCGATGTAAGAGGTTGTCGACTTTGTTTGGTGTTGAGAATGATTATCGAAGAGATATAACTAACGAGATTCAATGTATTGCGACTGCTCAGGCTCAGGATGTCGGGGCTTGTGTTTATGAGAGTGATTTTGAAAGAGTTTGTGAATTTACGACGAGGGGAGAATGTGGAGCTGGAGAAAGAGTTGATATTGTTAACGGGACGAATGTTACTTTGTCTAGTCAGAGGACTTTTTATGAGGACTTTTTATGTTCGGCCGAGGAGTTGAATACGGCTTGTGCTAAGCAGGTTTCTACGACTTGTTATCAGAGTGATGTTTATTGGGTTGACTCTTGTGGGAATAGGGAGAATGTTTATTCGGAAGATAAAGCTAAGAGTTGGAATGCTGGGAAGGTTCTCGAGGCTGATGGGGTTTGTAGTCCTAATGATGGTTCGGATATTGATTGTGGGAATTGTGATTATTTTTTAGGTTCGCGATGTGCTGAGTTTGATGGATATCTTGGGGGACCTAAAAGTGGGGATAATTATTGTCAGAAGACTGAGTGTGTTGATAGAAATGGGGACAAGCGGATTAATGGGGAGTCGTGGTGCGTGAGAGGCTCTGCCTCTCAAGTGGGCAGTGAGCAGTGGGCAGTGGGCAGTGGACTGGATACGGTTGGTTCGAGATATTTTAGGGAGCTTTGTATTGATGGTGAAGTTAATGTAGAGCCTTGTGCGGATTTTAGAAATGAGGTTTGTTTGGAGGGTTCGATTGATACGACTGCTGGGGATTTTGGGACTGCGGCTTGTAGGGTTAACCGATGGCAAGATTGTGTGGCTCAAGAAGATGAAGATGATTGTACTAATATAGATAAGAGAGATTGTATTTGGACTCCTGCGGTTGTCGGAATGGTGCTTGGAGGGCAAGAACAATCTGGGAGTAAATTTTCTAATCCTACTTCGGGAAGTGGTGGGACTTTTAGTAATCCGACTGCTGATGGGACTTTTACCGGAAATGTTGTCGCTCCGATAACTGGAGATTCTATTTTTGGCGGTGACGATGAAGAAGAGGACACAGAGGAAACTGTGACAAATAGGGCGAGGGGAATTTGTGTTCCGAATTTTCCACCCGGATTAAATTTTTGGGAGGAGAGTAGTGCTCAGCAGATTTGTGGACAGGCGAATGCGAAGTGTGTTGTTGTTTATGAGAAGGGTTTGCTTGGCGGAGAGAGTTGTGTTGAGGGACGTGAATGTGAGGAGGAGAGTTGGGCTTTGGATGCGAATAGGGTTTGTGCTGGGCTTGGAGATTGTGGTGGATATGTGAATTATCGGGGAGTTTATACTGATGATGGATATAAGTGGTTAGATGATGGGGATGAGAAAAATTTTGCTCCGAATAGTGTTAATATTATTAGTGGTGGATTTACTGGGATGGTTACGGGGATGGTTGTTGGGTTGATTACGGGGAGGGCT
>CAYYYV010000014.1:0-10692 GCA_964476225.1 Candidatus Woesearchaeota archaeon
TTATTTAAATCAGAGAATGTCAAGATATATTTACTAAAAGATGTTGTTGGGGTTGAACTTGCATCAGCATTTAAAAACGTGGTGTCTATTTTTGCAGGAATTGTTTCCGGACTAGGAATGTCCTTTGGGTCTGAAACGCATTATATTTCAAGATTTAGTAAAGAGATTCAGGATATTTCCGTAAAATGGGGGGCTGATAAAGAGACCTTTAATATGGAGAGGCAATGTTGGGGAAATGATCTTTGGATGAGCTGTTTGGGAAATACTAGAAATCGGGAATTTGGGTTTTTCCTAGGGAGTGGAAAGTCTGTGTTGGAAGCGAAAGAAATAATGAAAAATGAGAATAAGACAGTTGAGGGCCTAAGTACAATATTGATTCTGGATAAAATAACTCAAGACGATAGAAAAGACTACCTACTCTTATCCTCCACAATAGACATAGTCTTAAAAAATGATAATCCCGATGAAGTCTTTAGAAAAATATCTCAATTTAATCTCTAATGAAAGTTCAGCAAATTGAAACAATCATCTAACTTTAATTAAATAGTAAACTTCTGCAGCAAATATGTTTGGAAAATTTCTGGCTAAAAAATTTTTCAAGAAACTTGGCAATAAAAAACTACCAGTTCCACAAAACCAATGACTTACTTTTTTAGGACGACCTATTTCTTCACTCACAAATCTATGCATTTCTTTTGGGGTAAAAAAATGTTTATGCCCATAAATTGAAAAACCTTTCCATCTATTTATACCGAAAAGGTATCTAATTCTAGATCCATATACCAACTCGTTCGGCAAGCCGATAAGTAGATATTTTTTAGAAATTCTTTTTGCTTCAGATATTAATTCTCTTGGGTTACCTAGATGCTCAAGTACCTGATTTAACACCACTAAGTCTACGCTTTTATCCTTTAGGGGAATCTTCTGACTAATGTTTAAATCTTGTAAAATGTCTGGATCACCTTCAATATCTAGGGTTGTAAGCTTATATTTTTTAAAAATGTTAAATCTGCATCCTATGTCAAACACGCTCCTAACATCCTTTGGGACCATTCCTAAAATTTTTCTTCTTCTAAGAATATCTTCTCCCCTTCTTAGTTTCTTAAGATAACTTGCCATTAAAATTATAAAAAAAATGCCTTTATATACATATACATCACAACAATACATATAAAAATAATAATCAAGTATCTTCATAATGAACAAACAATTCAAAACCCCAATCCTTTATGTTGTCTTTAATCGTCTAGATGTGGTTAAAAAAACATTTCCGATAATTGCAAAACAAAAACCTAAGCAATTATTTATTGCCGCGGATGGACCTCGAAATGAAGAAGAGAAGAGTAAAACAGATTCTGTTCGAAAATATATTCTAGATAATATTAATTGGAAATGTGAGGTAAAAACTAGGCTTCTTGATAATAATTTGGGATGTAGGGATGGTGTTTCAACTGCTATTGATTGGTTTTTTGAGAATGTTAAACAGGGAATAATTTTAGAAGATGATTGCGTGCCGAACGATAGCTTTTTTAAATTCTCTGAAGAAATGCTGAATAGATATAAAACGAATAAAAAGGTGTTCAGTATAAGCGGCTATAATTATCTGGAAAAATTAAATATAGACGACTCTTATTATTTTTCAAAATATTTTGAGTGTCTTGGATGGTCTAGCTGGAGAAATAAATGGTTTGCCCAAGATAAGTTACTGAAAGATTATGTAAAAGATTTGAAGTCTGGGCAACTCAAGAAAGTTATAAGAAATCCTATTGAAAGAATTTTATTAAAGAAAAAATTTAAAGATAATTTTGAGGGCAGGATAGGTGCGTGGGACCATTCCTTCTCTTATCTACATTTCAAAAATAAAGGGATTTGCGTAAAACCCAAGGTGAATTTAGTCGAAAATATTGGATTCATGGAGGATTCGACACACACTCGCGGAAATTTTATAGATAATAAATTTTATTGTATTAAAAAATTTGGGTTGAATTTTCCACTAACTCATCCTAAGACTGTCCAAATAAATGAATATTTGTCGAACAAAGAACTTAGAAAGAATATCATTAGAATATCATTAAAAAAAATATTTTGGTTTTTATTGTAATTGTAGTAGTTGAATTTTATTTTGTGCAAATATAAATTTTCTCTCTACATAATCCATATCGTTTAAATTTCTCGTTACTAAATATCTTGGAGTAGTCAGCAGTATTAACATTAAAGCCTGGGCTTTCTAACTTTTTAACAAAATCTTTGCCATAAACTCTTATTGCTCCGTAATATCCAAATTCAGCCGCTCTTTCCTTTGATGTTTTTGCATTTTTATTTTCATAAGTTCTCTTTCTCTTCTCATCTACTGGGCATAATATTATTGCAACTCCCTTTTTTTTAAGAACTCTGAAAATTTCAGATATTGCTTTCTTGTCGTACTTAACCTCCTGTATAACGTGACTGCATATGACTAAATCAAATGTATCTTTCTTAAATGGAATTTTTGTAATATCAAAATTGAGTTTTGCTGATGGGTGCTCGATATCTGCGCTTGTATAGTTCTCTCCATGAATTTTTTTTAATTTATTCTGTATTGAATATTCTGGTGCAAAATGTAAAATTCTTTTAGATGGTTTTTTAAAATTCGTTTCATTTTTCAAAAATAAATATATTAACCTATGTCTTTCCAATGATCCGCAGTTTGGACACATTGCATTTTGTCTTCCTCCATACCTTAAAAATTTTAAGAATCCTTTTTCGCATATTGGACAATACACGCGTTTTCCGGAATAAAAAATTCCTCTCATATAATAAAAAATTGGCTTCACTACGCTGATTAATGGGTATGGTATAATATCTCGTTTCAATAGTTTCGTTCTCATACTTTTTAATATTTCCAAATCTTTTTAAACATGAGGCAAATACTAATATTATGAATATTGGTATTTTTTTAAAATATTTTAAGAAAGCAGCTATGATACTTGCTGTTAAATTTAAACCCTTGACTGTTCATACAGAGGCAATTTTTTATGATGATGTTTGGAAAATTGTAAAAGAGAAAATCAAAAAGAAAGAAATTCATACATGGTATTTGATGACTCCTGTGAATTTCCCTCTGACAAGAGGATATTTCTCTCTGAAAGAATCTAGTGATATAGTTGAAAAGAAAATGAAAAAAAGGTATATCGAGATGAGAAAATTGGGTGAAAGATTACAACTGCACGTTCATTTGCATCCATTAATGAAAATCGATTTCGATACTCAAGAAAAATTAATCAAGAGGTCTCTTGACTGGTTGCAAAAAGAAGTTAATATTTTTCCTAAAGAAATTGTGTTTGGATGGTGGAGATATAATGAGGATAGTAAAGAAATCGCAAAGAAATATGGATTGAAAATAATAGAATTCATGGATTACAACTCGATCCATGATTTTGATTGGGTGATCAATTGTAAGGGGGAGTCTTCGCTACACTAGGCTTACATCTCATGAATCACCAGGTAGATAACTCGCATTATAACTTTAATAAATATAACACTATCTCTAGGTGGGATTCTTATTATTACCAAATAAAAGAAATTTTAAATTTAAATTTAAAAAATGTTCTGGAAATTGGCCCTGGGGCAAATATTTTAAAATCAGTATTGCCTATTTATGGAATAAAATATTATTCTTGTGATATTGCTAGTGATTTAAACCCTGATTATTTGCAAGATGTCCGGGAATTAAAAATTAATAAAAAATTTGATGTTGTATGCGCGTTTCAAGTTTTAGAGCATCTGCCATTTGAATTTTTTGAACAGTCTTTATGCTCAATGAAAGATCATTCCAATAAGTATGTATTAATTTCTTTACCTCGGTGTGGGGCTAAATTTAGATTTTCATTTAAGCTCCCGAATATTCAACAATTTAGCTTTTCATTTAAGTTTCCTAGAATAAAGAAATTTGAGTTCAATGGTGAACATTATTGGGAAATAGACGCTCCTGAGACAAGAAAGATAGATGTTGAAAAAATTATTAAAAAACACTTCACAATTTTGAAAGAATATATTATTCCAGAAAATGCGTATCATCAAATATACATACTTAAGAAGAAATAATTTTTAAAAACTTTTCTTTGTATCTGATTATTTCAAATTTCTCTAAAAACTTTTTTCTTCCATTGATCCCCATCCTTTCCCACTCTTTACTATTAAGAATTATTTTGGCAATTTCTGATCCTGTATTCTTTCTCAACAGTATTCCTGTTTCTCCATTATCAATAATAGATTGGATTGCTCCCTCTTTATTTGCGATTACTGGCACTCCAAACATATAAGCCTCAATTAAAACCTTACCGAAGGTATCCATTTCGGTTGGGAACACAAGGACATTTGCTTCCTCCAAAAAACTATTTTTTTCGTTTCCAAATTTTTTTCCATGAGCAAAAACCTTTTCTTTTAATTTATTTTTTTTTACAAAATTCCAAAAGTAATCTTCATCTTTTTTGCTTAACCACTCTCCTACAAAATCACATTTGAAATTAAACTCTTTATCCTTTAGAATTTTGCACGCATCGAGAAGCTTTGTCCAGCCCTTAGTTCTGTCCATGTTTGACAAGAATAACATATTGAACTGTTTATTTCTTTTTCTTTTTATGTTTATTTTTTTTAACCGGGATTCTGTAATTTCATTTCTAATTGCGTTGGGTAATATGGAAATATCCTCTTCTTGTATCATCTCTCTTAAATCTTTAATTAATTCTTTTCCTAGAATAATTGCTTTATTCCCAATATACATATCTTTTAGAATTTTTCTCTTAAGATGATTGTTCCAAGTTTTTTCTAAAATTCTGCTTCTGATGTGAAAGATAATCTTTCCCTTCCAATATTTTTTTATTTCTCGAACGAACTGCCAATCACGAATTAATCCTAGAGAATATGTTGCTGGTACAAAATAAATTATGTCTGGCTTAAACTCTTTTATAGTTTTATTTATTTTATTTTTAACATGAAAGATCCCTCTAATCTTATCTAGGCTTATTTTCCCTATGTCATTCATATCTTTAGAATAGTTTAGTTTTATGTTTTTTACTTTGAAGTTCTTAGACTCTTTTAAAATTCCTAAGCACATCTTGCTAGACATCGCGCTTCCGTAATAAGGGGGGGGGAGAGGGCTTAGGAATAAAACCTTCTTCATTTTAATTTATTTCTCCCAAAGTATCTTAGTCCAATTAAGCTTCTCCAGGCTTTTTTCTTAGAATACTTGAAGTCAGTTATTAATCTATAAAACCATTCTAGTCCTAATTTTCTAAATATCGAAGGGGATTCTTTCTTCTTCTCTAATATAAAATCTATTGCTGCTCCGACGTTGAAATAAAATGCTTTATATTTCCTATATAATTGATTTGCCAAAATTTCCTGTTTTGGGTTGCCTACGCACACCCATACATAATCTGGTTTAAATTGTTTCAATTGTTTTGCAATTTCATCCACTTCTTTTTTTGGAAAAGTTATGTCTTGAATATATGTTGGGCTGTAAGCTCTTGAATTTTTTAATTCTGGGAACTTCTTTTTTAGCTGGTTTAAATCTTCTGTCTTTGGTAATATGAAAAAGTGTTTTTGTTTTTTATCAATTTTGTTTTCTAGGAAATTTTTTGTGAAGCTTGGTCCTCGAACTTGCTTGATTCTTAGAAATAAGCTTAGGATTCTTCCGTCCGGGAATATGAAATTATTTGGTGAAGTTATTGCTTTTTTGTAGACTGACTCGTTATTAAATAAATATACTGAATATAGATTTTGGAAATTTAAGACTCCGTTTTTATTTGATTTTAAAACTTCGCCTGGTATTTTCTTCGTAAATATCATTTTCCCTTCCATCCCCTGAAGAATACTAATCCTCCGAGATATCCGAATCGGCTTATGATGGTTGCGAGACATGCGCCAATAACGGCGTAAGACATGCTGAAGTTTAATCCTATGTTTATAAAAATATAGTTTAAGATTATGTTGAGAATTGTTGAGGATATTAATAATATTGCGATAATCTTTGTCCTTTTTTGACTTGTGTAATATGTGGAATAAATTGATATTAATGGGAAACTTATTATTAATAATGAAAGGATTCTTAGGTAAATTATGGCTGTTGAATATTCAGTTCCATAAATTATTCCTATGATTAAAGGTGCTAAAATAAAGGTGAAGACGGCTGTAGTTATTGAAATTAAAAACGTGATGTTCCTTGTTTTTTTGAATCCTCTTTCTAACGTCCTTCCTTTAAGTCTTGCAAAAATTGGAAATACTGCGATGCTTGAAAACGCAATGAGAGCTGAGGCTGCAGTAATTAAGTTAAAAGAAGCCTGATAAAATCCTAAGAATTGGCTTGCAACATAATGGCCCAGCATGATTTGGTCTATAAATCCAAAAAAAACTCCTGATAGAGCGGTAACTGATAATGGAAGAATAAATTTAATCAGTTCGTCTTTTTCTTTGGAATTTAATCCTTGTGTTTTTGTTTGTCCAAATGGGTGACTTAATTTTGCTACTATTAATAAATAAATTCCCCCTAAAAAATAACAGAATGAAATTAGAATAAAAATCCAGAATAGATAAATTTCTGTGGATGAAATTTTTGATAAAAAGTATATTATAGAAAGGGGAATTATTGTTAACCTTACTGTTTGGAAAATAATCTCTCTAATAAATTGGGGCTGAAAATTATTTCTTGTAGAGAAGAGGGGAACTAAATAATTGGCCAATATCATTATTGGGAGGTATATTGCACCTGCTAAAAGAGCGTAGTGGATCGGCTTATTATAATAGGAATGCGCGAACCAACTAGCTAAAGACAGAAGTATTAAAGATGTCGAAATTACTAAGAATATTTTATATTTCGTTAAAAAGTAAAAATAGCCTTTTGCCTTTTCTGGTCTTTTGTCTATTGTCTTAGAAAGAAATGTCATTAAGGTGGCCCCTATCCCAAAATCGCTGAAAATTCCAAAAAAGATAATTGTTGACAGTGCCAACCCATATAATCCATAAAGTTCGGGTAGCATTAATCTCGCGATTATTACTGTAAAAAGTAGTGAGCCTGTCTTAGCCACGAGGGTCGTTGCTAATTGCCATGAAGAATTTTTAATTGTTTGTCCACTATTACCCTTTAAATCTCTTCTTTTAATCCTGCTAGCAATTCCCATAATATCAGCTGCCTCTTCTTTTACAAAATTCTTCATAGCTCGTCTACCCCTTTCTTGTTTTTATTTCTTCTTATAACGTGGTATTGAAATATTTTGTAACGAAGGGGCTCGTCGTTCTTGGACATGTGTCCCCAGTCTGCAATCATGTGGATAACAACTCCGATTAGTATCCAGAGGAAGATTCTGTGTATGGACGCTAATATTATTAGAACTATCAAAAAAGTAATTCCGTGAAAGATGAAAACTCCTCGCCTGAAGTCTTCTCTTTCTTTTAATGTTAGTTTGAACCATTTTGGTATGGATTTTTTGTACCAGTTGATTGCATGTATTGGATTCCAGTCTTTCATTTCGAATGCATACCAAAAATAGTGATCTATATCTATTGACCATGAGGATAAAAATATTATTATTCCTGCAAATATTGAAAAATTAAAAAAATAAATTAGAATGTACGAAATGGTAAATCCTATTAATAAATGCCATTTGAATTCCATTTAAGCCTCTAATTGTTTCGCAATGTCTGCGAAGGCTGGTCGTGAGATTAGAACACCTGTTGTGATCCCTATAAGTGTTGTGACTGCGAAACCTTTTAGAAGACCTGCTGATGCTGCTCCGATGCCCATGAATCCTAAAAACCCGGTTAATGGTATCATTGCTACAAATGTTGTTGTGAATGCTGTAACGATGATGAAAAGGGCGTTTTTAATTCGCTGTATCATTGATGCGAATTTGTCTCTTGCTTCGTCTAGGATAATCAACTGTGAATCTATCCCGGTACCTATTGCTGCTATGATTCCGGCAATTGAAGGTAGGTCTAGATTCCATCCGACTAAAGAGGCTACTCCCAGGATTATTAATACTTCGGATAGGGACACCGATACCAATGCTATGGAAATTTTTATTTTTCTATATCTAACAAACACTACCAATGAAACTGCGATAATAGCAAATAATCCCGCCATCAAAAGTTGTCTTGTGAATTGTTCTCCTAGGTTTGGGGATATTTTATCAAGTTTTTCAATTTCTAACTTGAAAGGAAGGGAGCCTGTAATTAGAATTGTTTGGAGTTTTTTCATTTCTGCCTTAGCGGCTTCTATCGCTTCGTTTCGAGTTGTGCCTGAGCCTGAGCCAGAAATTGAAATTTGAGTTGTGACTGTTCCCTTTAATGATACTCCTATGTTTAGTGATGAAGTTGGTTTTCCATCAATAAAAAAATCTAATTTTTTACTTAAATATGAGCCGTTAATTGTTAAATTGTCTGTTATGTCTGCGTGTCTTTGAGCGGCATCTTCGCTTAAGAAAATTGTAAATCTGAAATTGCACGCTTCTCCACCCTCTACTTCGAAACAATCTGTGATTAATGAATCTTGACCGGTTCTGCCTACATGGGTAATATCTTCATCGCCTCCAACAAACACTGTTTCATTTCCTATTTTTGCCTCAAAATGTCCTTGTTCTGTAATTAGTTTTTCTAAATCTTCTGGGGAAGACCCTGCAATTTCTATTCCCATTAAGTTTTCACCTGAAGACTTTTTTACTTTGAAAAATTTTACATCTGATAATCCATAAACATTTAATCTTTCTTCAGAGATAGAAATTAGGTCGTTTAATTGTGCGTCGTTTAATGGGACATCGGCCTTGATAAATGCTCGAGCTCCTCCTCGTAAATCTAGCCCGGTTTTAATTCTTGTTATCGGTATTTCTTCAACTGAGATATCATTAATTATTTTTTTTGTGTATAGGTTTATTATCTCTAAATTTTTCGTGTTAATGGTTAGTTTTTGGGTTTCATTTATATCCATGTTATTTAATGACGATAGTGATTGCGAATAATCATCTATTGTATTTATTGTTTGTCCATTTATGCTTTGGATAATCATGTCTTTTCTTAGACCGTCTTGAAAGATTGTAGAATTTTGTTCGATTGAGCTCACGACAACTCCTTTTTCAAAAAATGTTGGGGGAATTGAAAAAATTGAAATTAGAGATAAGAGAATCGCTATGATTAATATCCATATTCTGAAAGTTATTTTCATTGTTTTTCTACGTGCCATTTAATTATTGAGGCGTTTGTAATCCATGTGTTGAAAAGATCGAAGCCTAGACCTATTAGTAAGATTGTGAATATTTGATTGAGGACCGATGCGAATGGGAAGACGACGATTAGTGCGGTTGTGATTGCTATGATGGAAGTTATTGTCATTGTTGTTCCGGTTTTGAATGCGCCGAAAAGTGCTGTGTTTGTGCTTTCGTGTTTCTTTAGAAGTCTTGTTGTTAACAGGATGTCTGTGTCTACGGAGTAACCGATAAGCATAAGGAACGCGACAATACCTGCTGTTGATAATTTTATTCCTAGAAAATTGACTAGGGCTAGTGTCATAATTATGTCGGCGAAGGCGGAAAGCATAACGGCGAAGGCTGGTACTGAATTTTTTATGTAAATTCGAATTAGGACTGCAGCGAATGCAATGAAAATTATTGCCGAGATGACTGGGTTTGTCTTTAGGAAAAAGTTTCCCATGAAAAAGCCCAAAGCTATATTTAGAACAATTGTCCAGAATTTTGCTTTCTTTCCTTTTGAGAAAATTAAGAATACTACTGCCGCCATCCAGAAAAAAGCTAGGAGAACTGCGATGACTAACTGTTTATAGAAATCTGTGGAAAGGGATGCGCTTGTTGTTTCTTTTGACGAGTTTTCTGAGGTTAATTTATATCCGAGGAAATTTTCTAGGATTGTTTCTAACGTTTCGGTATTTTCCTCACCCACGGTAATTATTAACTGTAATTGATTTCCTGCATTGTCCGATATTGCTTTTACTTCGAAGTCTGTTAGATTTTGTGAGATTATATCGTTTAATTGTTGGGGTGAAATATCTGTTTGTATTGTTATTGTGGTTCCGCCCGTCAGGGATACGTCTTTGTTGATTATGTCACCTGTTTGGATGTAGAAAATTGTTAAGTATATTAGAGAAAGGGCTAGAACTGCCGCTGGGATAATTAATAATTTTTTGTAGTTTTTGTCGTACCACGATTCAAATCTCATGTAATAATTATACAATGTTTGGTTTTAAAGTTTATGGGGAATGGAACGATAAACTTTAAAACTCTGGATTAGGTGATTATTTTATGCGTGGATAGTTTAGTGGCAGAATAATTGGCTTCCAACCAATTGACCAGGGTTCGAGTCCCTGTCCGCGCATTGTACGAGGGAATACCTCCGCTGCTCGCGATTTGCATCTCACAAACAAAATCATAATAGTGGTTTGTTTGAAGCGAATTGTTCAGTCAAACCGGCAGACTCAAGATCTGTTGGCTTATGCTTACGGGGGTTCTCCCGAAACTTTAAAAATGAGATTCTTGTGATTATTTCATGAGGGAATGCCGGAGTGGTCAAACGGGGCAGACTCAAGATCTGTTGGCTTATGCCTACGGGGGTCCGAATCCTCCTTCCCTCATGGTCGGAGATTCGAAACACGGGGTTCGAGTGGCGCTTCAGAGAAGCTTGCTGCTTGCTCACTTTGTTCGCAACCAATCC
>CAYYYV010000015.1:0-10186 GCA_964476225.1 Candidatus Woesearchaeota archaeon
CACGGCTGATGAATCTGCTGCGTATTCCCTTTTTCTTGAAATTGCGAGTTGGACTAGGGCTACGATTATTGGAGCAAGGATTGCTAATACAATTCCTATTATCATGAAGATTGCTTTTCCGTTGTCTTTACTGCCGCCTCTCCCTGTCATTGAGGACCAGAAGAGGCTTCGGAGGAAAATTTGTGAGATGATTGCTATCATACCTACGAGGACGGCGGTTAGGGTCATGAATCTGATGTCGTAATTTGCGATGTGTGAAAGTTCGTGGGCTAATACTCCCTCGAGTTCATGTTTTGTTAGTTTTTCTAATGCTCCTGTTGTTACGCAGATTACGGCGTGTTGTGGGTCTCGGCCTGAAGCGAATGCGTTGATTTGTTGGTTTTGCATTATGTAGAGTTTTGGCTTTGGAAGACCGGACGCTAGACATAATCCTTCTACGATGTCGTTATATTGTCGGTGTTCTGGTCCTGTTGCTCTTTTTGCGTTTACGGATGCGATTGCTAAATCTGCTGATTTATAGTAGCCGCCTACTACATATAAAATTGATATTATCGTTCCTGCGATTATGATTATGAAGAAATAATCGCCTCCGATTACAAAACTTATTGCGTAGACTAGGGCGAGGAGAACTATTAAAACAATTCCGATTAGGAAGAATGAGCTTATTTTGTTTTTTCGGATTTCTTCGTGGAAGGATAGTCTTTCCATGATAGTGAAAAGCCAATATGGTTTTTATATGTGATGGAATTAATTTTTTGCTTTTTGTTCTATTTTTCCGACCCAGATTGTTACGATTACTGCTATTATTGTTACGATAATTGCGTAAGATAACATTGCTATTATTGAATCCGCTTCTCCGAAAATTCTTTTGAAGATTGTTTGTATTGCGCCATTCCAAGCTAGGGCGGCAACAAGTCCGAAAGCTGCTATCATTAATGCGGATAATTTTTCTATTACATTTTTTTTCATTTTTTCCTCCTTTTGATTAGTATGTGAAAGTAAATGAATTATAAATAGTTTATCTATATACTGTAATATATATGTTTAAATATGGTATATTAAGATATATCCTTTAGAATTCAATCTTTGGAACTGCCTTTGCTGCTTCTGGGATTTTGAGGTATTCTCTTTTGTTGAATCCGTACATCGATGCGAACCATTTTCCTGGGACCATTGTTGTCATGACGTTGTAGGACATGATGCCGTCGTTGTAATATTGACGTGCGTATGCTACTTTGTCTTCGATGGCTGATAGTTCTTGTTGGAGGTGAAGGAAATTTGTGTTCGCTTTTAGGTCTGGGTAACCTTCTGCGATTGCGAAGATTGATTTAAGTGCGGACTGTAATTTGTTGCCGGCTTTCATTTTTGCTTCAACGCCTTGTGCTCCGACCAGTGCTTTTCTTGCGTCGGTTACTTCTTTTATTATTCCCTTTTCATGTTTCATATAACCTTTTACCGAGGCTAGTAGATTTGGAATTAGGTCTGAACGTTTTCGTAGTTGGACTGAGATTTGTGCGAGAGAGTTGTCGATTTGTTGTGAGAGTCTGACGAATTTGTTGTAATAGATGAAGAAGATTGCTACGAGGACTACGACTGCTGCGATTATTGCCCAGATTAATGTTGCTACCATATTTGATTTAGTTGAGTTAAGTTTATATATCTTACCCTATTATTTTAATTATGGTTAGCCGAAATGTTATTATTGTGATTGTGATTTTAATACTTGTGGCTTTGGGATTTTATTTTTTGACGAATATGACGGGGAATGTGATTACGGGGTCTGTGGTTGATGAGGCTCCGAGTATGGAGAATGAGTATTTTAAGATTGACCCCGTTGGATATGAATCAAACGGGGCAGGTGGGGAAGTTAATAGTTCTGGGGGTGATAAATGACACACAAAATAATGATAGATCAGGATAAGTGTATCGGATGTGGGGCTTGTGCTGCGACGTGTCCGGATTCTTTTGAGATGGATGAGGGGAAGGCGGTTGCTTTGAAGGGTGAGGTTGAGAAATTGAGTTGTGAAAAAGATGCTGTTGTGGGATGTCCGGTTGGTGCGATTTCGGTTTCTTGATTATTTATAAAGTGAGATTAGAAATTTCTTATGAATAAAGTTTGCGAAAAATTTATAAAGGATTGTTCACTATAGTTAACATGTATTTATTACCACAAGAAATTGAAGTTTGGTATATTATTCCGGCGGTTCGGAAAGAGTTAGCGAAGCTGTTGACGCGGAAATATGAAATGAGTTATGAGAAGGCTGGTGGAATTTTGGGGATTAGTAAGGCGGCGGTTTCGCAGTATTTGTCTAATAAGAGGGCGAATAAAATTAAGTTGACTCCTGATGTTAAAGGGGAGATTGCGAAGTCTGCGAAGATTATTTTAGAAAAGCCGAATATGGCTCTTGGTGAGATACAGCGTATTCTAAAATATATGAAATACCACAAATGTTCTTGTGAAGTTTGCAAAAAATACAATAAGGATGTAATAAATTTTTGCGGTTGTGAGCCGAAGTACTAGATGACTTTGTCATCGATGGTTGTCGCCCTTAGCGACGATGGTTGGCATTGAGATGCCGATGGTTGTCGTTCTTTGAACGACGATGGTAGGCGCTTTGCGCCGGGACTTGAGTTGCTAATGTGATTTGAGAATAAAATAAAATGAAGAAAAACAAAAAATGAAGAAAGTTTATTTGGATAATGCGGCGACAACTAAGGTTGATGAAAAGGTGATGAAGGCGATGTTGCCTTATTTTTCTGAGAAATATGGGAACGCTTCTTCGAAACATTTTTTTGGACAAGATGCGAGGATGGCACTTGAGGAAAGCAGGGGTGTTATCGCGAAGTCTATTCATGCTAAAGCTGAGGAGATTTTTTTTACTGGGAGCGGTACTGAGTCTAACAACTGGGTGATTAAGGGGATTGGGGACAAGGGTGCTTTGTCTGGGAAAAAACACATTATTACTACTAAGATTGAGCATGATTGTGTTTTGAATTCTTGTAAGTGGATGGAGAAGCATGGGTTTGAGGTTACTTATCTTGATGTTGACGAGGAGGGATTTGTTGACCCCGAGGATGTTCGTAATGCGATTAAAGATGATACAATCCTTGTTTCTGTTATTCATGGGAATAATGAGATTGGGACGATTCAAAACATTGGGGCTATAGGGAAAATTTGTGGGGAGAAAGGTGTTTATTTTCATATTGATGCTTGTCAGAGTTATACGAAAGTTCCGATTGATGTTCGGAAGCAGAATTTGGATTTGGTTACGCTTAACGCTCATAAGATTAATGGTCCGAAGGGGGTTGGTGTTCTTTATGTTAGGAGGGGGACGAAAATTGGAGTTTTGATTCATGGTGGGAATCAGGAATCTGGGATGAGAAGTGGGACGGAAAATATTGCTGGAATTGTTGGTTTTGCTAAGGCGGTGAAAATTGCGAGTTGGAAAAATGTTGCGAAGATGACTAGAATTAGAGATAAGTTTATTGAGGAGGTTTTGAAAATTCCTCACTCTAAGTTGAACGGTCCGACTGGGGACAAAAGGCTTTGTAATAATCTTAATTTTTCTTTTAGAGCAATTGAGGGAGAATCGATTGGGGCTTATTTGGATGTGAATGGAATTTGTTCTTCGAATGGTTCGGCTTGTTCGTCGCATAAGCTTGAGACGAGTCATGTTCTTCTGGCGATTGGTGTTGAGCCGTTGGATGCGAATGGTTCAATAAGACTTAGTCTTGATAAAAATAATAGCGAAGGGGAGGTAGATTATGTGGTGAAAGTTCTTGGTAAAACTGTTTCTAAACTTAGGAAGATTTCGCCGTTTAAATTATAATGGCAAAAAAGAAAAAAATTACGAAAGATATGACGTTTGGGGAATTGCTTTCGGAATGTCCCGAGGCTGCGAATAAATTGGCTGAGAGGGGTTTGTTTTGTGGCGGGTGTCCAATGGCTCAATTTGAAACTATAGAGGGTGGGGCTGATGCTCATGGGGTTGACCCGGGGGAGCTCATTGCTGAGCTCCGAGGGTTGGTTTCAAAAAAACCGGGGGTTGGAGCTGACGCTCCGAAGGTAGGCGCTAATGCGCCGAAGGTTGGCATCAAAGATGCCGGAGGAAAATGATGGGGAATAATTCTGAATATAATAAAAATGTTTTTGAGCATTTTAGGAATCCGCGGAATATGGGTGAGATGAAGGATGCTGATGCTGAGGCGAGTGTTGGGAATCCGGCCTGTGGTGATGTGATGAAGGTTATGTTGAAAATCAAAGACGATAAAATTAAGGATATAAAATTTCAGACTATGGGGTGTGTTGCGGCGATTGCGACGAGTTCTATGATGACGGAGTTGGCGAAGGGGAAGAGTTTGGATGAGGCGAAAAAAATAACAAATAAAGATGTTGCTGCGGCATTAGGAGAATTACCTCCGATAAAAGTTCATTGTTCTAATTTGGCGGCGGATGCGTTAAAATTGGCTATTGCCAATTTTAGAGAGGGTAGAAAGTAGAACGCCTTCGGCTGTAGAATGTTTTGCTGTAGAACGTTTTGAGGAGGGTGATTGATAGTTTTTCGTGTAAACTTATATGTTAAAAGTAAATCTTGCTAGTAGGAATAAGGGTTGGAAAAAAGTCTTCGAGACTAAGCATTAATTGTTCTAGAGTTTCTGCTGAAATATAGCGAATATTTTTCGTGGAACCTAGGGGCATACCACCTGTGTGACTTTTTAAGATGGCTTCTGTTTCGTTACTATCAATCATCCCTGCTTCAAATTGCATATCTCTCCCCGAACTCTTTTCTAGTAAACCTTTAACATATATTACATCTTTCGGACTCTCTACTAAACATAATAAAATCGATGAATCTGGCTTACCGAAAATTCTAGAACTATTAACTACTCCTTCTCTTTGATATTCATTTGCTAATTCTTCAAACCATTCGATCATTCTGTCGTATGGTTTTGGACGATATTTTCTTTGCATGCCAGAATATATCCCTATAAGCTTTTTAAATATTTCTATAAAAAGTATAATGAATCTCCCAACTCCCTAGACCGGGAGATTCATTGAATATGATAAATTAAAAAATAATAATATTAAGAAGATTTATTTCTTCTTTTTAGCTGCTTTTTTAGCTGGCTTTTTTTTAGCTGGTTTCTTCTTAGCTACTTTTTTCTTCTTGCCACCACGAGCCATCTTAGCCTCGCAAACGTTTCCCTTTCCGTCTACATAATATAGAAATCCAGATTTTCGTTCAATAACATTTTTAGCGATAATTTTTCCCATTTTTTTAACCTCCTTTTTGCCTCTTTTATAAGTTCTAGTTTCTTTAAATCAATTTTCTATTTAAATGTTTCTATTATACGCAACAATTTCTCGACGGAAAATTGTTGGTTTTTGGTTGTTGGTTTTTGGTTATTAGTAGGGCTTCGCCCGTTGTGGCGGGGATTTCTAATAAGTATTTTCCTTTCCCAGAAATGTTTAGTTTCCAGTTTTTTACGTCTATCATTTTTGTTGCATGCATTTTGTCGTCGAGCCAAATGGCTTTGAAGGGTTTGCAGAAGAGGGAGTGGATTGAAAGTGTTTTGTTTTTGTTGAATATGAAGAGGAGGGGTGGGGAATTTTTTTTGAACATTAGGCCTGTTGCTTTTTGGAGAATTGTTGTTAGGAGTTTTGCTTTTATGGAAAATTTCTTGTTTTTTATGTAGTAAGAAATTTTGGTTGTTGGTTGTTGGTTGTTGGTTGTTGGTTTTTTTGGTTTCATTTTTCTTCATCCTTTAATTTTGTATAGTGGTTGTAGACGTGTTCGACTGATGCTTCGTGGACTTTGTCGTGGTGGATGAAGCCACCGCCGAAAGATTTTGGGATATGCATGAGTTCGTGGATGATTACTTTTAGTTGTTCTTCTGCGGGGAGTCTGTCGAATTTTTCTGAGATGACTTCGATTAGGTAGAATCCCTTTTTTCTTCCCATCCCTATTTGCATTGCTTTGCCGAGGGCGTGGCATCTTGCTAATGTTCTTCGGGCTTTTGAGCCGGTGCTTCGGAGAAAGGCGACGTGTTCTAATAGAACGTGAGACCAATTTAGTTTTTCAACTATTTCTTTAGCTATTTGTTGGATGTCTGGAGCGTGGAAATATTTTATTGCCATAAAGTATTTCCGGATCGCTTCGCTGGTTGGGCGCTTTGCTTGTGGGTCGCTTCGCTGGTTGGGCGCTTTGCTTGTGGGCTGACTTGTGATGCGTTTAGTTTTTTCATTTTAGTATTCTATTGTTTTGTTTTTTGAGGTGTGACCTTTTATAATTTTAACTTTTGTTTTTAGATGTTTGGATAGGAATTTTTCTAGTTCAATGTTTGCTTTATTGTCTTTTGCTGGTTTTTTTAGGAAGACTTTTTGAATCTTGCCGTCGATGGATTGTTGAATTTCTTGTCTGCCTGAATTTGGTTGGACTTTGATTTGGAGTTTCATTTTTGACTTTGATAGTATCTCTTAATTCTATCAATTGTCGGTTGGATTCCTTTCTTTAATTCTTTATGCCAAGGTTGGACTTTAGAATGAAGTTCCAATAAGTTCTTTAATTTTTCTTGATTTATTTCTTTGATATTTTCTATTATAATTCGTATAAACAGCTTCACTTTTAGTTTTCTATTCCTCCCTAATGATTCTATTTTGTAGATTTCTTTGTCTGAAAAAATTCTATGTAATGCCCTTAGGGCTTCTCCAGATTTTATTCTTTGTTTTTCTGTTAATTTCGGGTATAATATTTTAAATAAATCGTAAAACTTTTTTAAATAATCAACTTCTTGAATATTTTTTAATCCGTTTATCGCCATATATAATCTTTCAACTCCTATTCCTCCAACGCTTACCGTAAGAATTATGTCTTGAAGACCGTTAATATTTTTTGCAACTTTCTTCTTTGAAGAGTATGTGGGGTACCATAAAAAATATTCTAATGTTGCAATGTCTAAGAATTTTGGATTTTTCTTTGTTCCAATATTGTAATTAATTTCGTTTCTATATCCCCAGGGGGTTTGCATGTTTATGTGTAATGATAAGAACGTATCTCGTGTTTCGTCAGGTATTAGATTCTTCCATGGAATTCCTTCTTTTATAAATAATTCTTTAGTAAATTTGTCTTCTGGGATTTTAAAATCGAAGTTATATTTTCCTGCAGTTATTTTAGAAACTTTTCCTCCTGCTTGGTAGGAAGGATAAATGTTTTCTTTTTTTAAGCCAAGTTCAACAAGAATTTCAATTAGCC
This sequence comes from Candidatus Woesearchaeota archaeon, assembly GCA_964476225.1. Taxonomy (GTDB): domain Archaea; phylum Nanobdellota; class Nanobdellia; order Pacearchaeales; family GW2011-AR1; genus JAGVXH01. The sequence continues at coordinate 7,254 of CAYYYV010000015.1, forward strand.
TATTTAGTTGCCATGCATGAACTTTTTCTATATCATTCTTTTCAGATAAAACTATTTGTCCTCCGATATCCGACATTTCAAAAACTCCGAGGTATTTCCATAGGTCATTTCCTTCTCTTATGTTTTCTAGAATGTCTTGTGGCCGGATACAACTTTGAGTTGTAGAGAATATTAAATCATGCGAAAAATCCGAATATCCTCCGAATTCTTTTAGCATATCATATTCAGTGAAACTTAAGTTAAATGTTCCAGGGAAGCCCTTATGGATTAATGGGGCTCTTGGATATTTTTTACAGTTAGGATATTTTTTAGTATTTTTAAGAAATTTTCTTAGCTCTTCGTAAGTCATCTTTTCCATCTTAATTTGTCATTATCTCAATTCCGTCTCGGTGTTTAAGGGGGTGGTCTTTTCCTACGGCTTGTTTTGTTCTGACGTCTATTGCTTTTACGAATTTGTCTCCGATGTCTGTGTGAAGGTGGTAGGCAAAGTCTAAGGCGGATGAACCTTTTGGGAGGAGGAAACAATCTGGGAGGATGTTGCCTTTGCTGTCTGCTAGTTTTGAGCCGGCTGGAAAGATTGCTATGTAGTTTAATAAATCAAAAACTGCTTTATCTAAAACTTCTTGGACTCCTGTTGAGCCGAATTTGTCGAGGACGTTTTTTTGAATTTGTTCTAAGGCTGCTTTTTGTTTTTCATTTACTTTATCTTCGTTGATTTTGAAAGATGATTCTCCCTGGATGTATTCAATTAGTTCGTGTTGTGTGGCTTCTCTTAGCGCAAGTTCTGAATCTGCGGAGCATGGAATTATTTGCATGTTTGGAAATTCTTGTTTTAATTTTTTTAGGTTTTGTTCTGCACCTGATTTGTCAACTTTATTTGCTGCTATTAACATTGGTTTTGTTGAATGCCTTAGAGTTTCTGTGAAATTTGAGAGGTCTTCTTCGGTCCATGAGGCTGGTTTGCTTGGGTCGAGTTTTAATTTGATTAGAACGTCTTTGACGTCGTCTTCTTTTACTCGAAGTCCTGAGAATTGTTTTGCCACTTCTTTTGCTAGGTCTTGTTTTGTTGTTTGAATTGTTCTTGAAAATTTTTCCCAGACTTTTTCGAATATTGCCCTGTACCATTTGTTGAGTTCATTTTCTAGCATTTTTACGTCTTGAACTGGATCTCCCGGGCCTTCTCTCCCTTCCGCATCGGTTGTGCCCGAAATGTCTACGATGTGGATGAACATGTCGGCTTGTCTTAGTGAGTCTAGGAATTTGTTGCCTAATCCTTTTCCTTCTGATGCTCCTTTTACTAAGCCGGCGACGTCCATTAGTTCTACTGGGACGAATCGTGTTTCGCCTGTGCAGAACCCGGTTCGTGGGTTGCATTTTACGTTTAATTCTTTACATAAAGCATCGACTCTGACGTATCCTATGCCGTGGTTTGGTTCTATTGTTGCGAAGGGGTAGGATGCTATGAGAACGTCTGACAGCGTGGCTGCTTTGAAGAATGTGCTCTTGCCTGCTGAGGGTTTTCCTACTAGTCCTAGTAACATTTTTTTTAGCACGCGATTCGCGTGCGGTAGTTGTCGCTTTTGGCGACGGTGGTAGGAGACTTTGTCTCCGATGGTTGGCATTGAAATGCCGATGGTAAGCGCTTTGCGCCGGGGCTTGGGCAATTGAGCTGTCCTGTATTTAAATGAGCCCGCTGGGATTTGAACCCAGGGCCTCCAGCTTTCTTAGAGAAAGTTGAAACAATCCCGTAGGAATGCAGTCTTATAAGACTGGCGCTCTGACCAGGCTGAGCTACGGGCTCATGGAAGTATTGAAGAATTGAGATATAAAAAGGTTGGGATTACTTTTTGCAGAGGGCTAAGGCGTAAGATCCGTTTTCTGAGATTTTCATCAATACATCGTCAAAATATAAATTCATGAAACTTATGAAATCTTCTTTGTTATATTTGTAAGATACCGATACTAGTATTTGGTCTCCTTTGTGAAAAACCACTGCTTTGTCTTGAAACTTTATTTCTTTGTCTTTTAGTAAAGTGTAGTATAGTTCCACTCTTGAATTTGCAAATCTTGTTCCGAATTTTATTTCTTTTTTTGAGAGACCTAATTGTAGTGGGATGTGTATTAAAAATTCGTTTACTTCTGGTGTGTTATAAGATTTTAGTATATCTATTGAGTTTCTGCTATCTAATCCATTCCCGATTAAAAGAAAATCTCCTCCTTTCATTGAACTTCGGATTTCGTACAGAAGTTCGTTTATTTCAAAGTTCCCAAGTGTATTCCCCAATAATAAAATTAAGTTTTTCTTTATTTCTCCCTGCCTTAAAAGTGTTGTGATGTTTTCTATGTTTTCAAAATCTGAAATGTTCCATTGACATTCTACGATTTCACCTGCGTCTAACTTTTTTACGTTTTTTATTGCTCTTGTTACCATGTAGTCGCTGATGTCGATTGGGCAATATTTTAGCTTTATTTTTCCCTTAAGGTGTTCTGTAAATAATGCTGCCTTTTTCCCATCTCCGCATCCTATATCTATAATATTTAGACCTTCTTTTCCAACTTTTGAAACTATTTCATCTATGTTGTTGTTGATTAAATCTACTTCTTTTTGGATTATTTCTTCTTGATATTCTTTAGATGATTCAAGATCTAAGAATGCTTGGGCTTGTTCTGGTTTTAGGTACCATAGTTTTGAATCGGCGATGTTCCAGATTCGCGTATTTCCTTCTAAAGAGTAACCTCTCTTAATTAGTTCCTTAAAAATTAAATCATTAATTTGCGGGTTTTTTGCTTCCGCTGTCATGGCTTTAAGGGGAAAAAGTGCTTTTTATGTGTTTGTATTTATTGTTAGGAGGTAACGGGGACGACATGGGGACGGACTCTCCCACCTCCTCGCAATTTGCACCTCGTAAAGATATTTTGTATTTAGTTTTACT
>CAYYYV010000016.1:0-10178 GCA_964476225.1 Candidatus Woesearchaeota archaeon
CCCAGTATATTCCAAATGAACATCCTTGTCAGTTTTAACTATTTTGCCGACGACATAACGATTAATCCCACAGTTAAGAACCGCTCCTCCATGAGTATGTGTAAATGGATAAATATCTGTTGTCCCTCCCCCAAAATCTACCCTAACTGGTGCCCGAACTTTTTTAGATTTCATTTTATTAACAAGCTTGCTCCCAGTATTCCCGGATGCTCTAATTTAGTCCATTTAATTTTGGGAAAATGGGGAATCAATACATATTCTTTCGCCTTTGCCCGAACCTTTCTCAAAAACTTTTCACCAGTCTCACGAATTCCTCCCATCAAAACAACAATCTCGGGATCAAAGATATTAATCAAACTAGCAATTCCCTTTCCAAGTAGCACGACCGTATCATCAACAATTTCTTTCGCTTGCTTATCCCTCATTTCCAAAAGATCCTTAACCAACAACGTCTTTCCAAAACACTTCTTACTTCGTTGTCTGTTATCTTGCCAATATTTTTCAAAATTCTTATCATTCAAAACCATATGTCCAAGTTCTCCACCATATCCCTGCCCAGTGTAAAGCTCTCCATTAATAACAATCCCTCCGCCAATACCGGTCCCAAGAGTAAGGATGACAAAATTTTTCTTCTTGAAACCAAATCTCGCTTCAGATAAGGCAACACAATCAGCGTCATTAGCAACAGCTACTCTGACCTTAAATTCATTTTCTAAAAATTTCTTTATATTAAAATTCCGTACTGGAAGATTTGGAGGATTCTTAATTATCCCATCTTTTAGTGGACCGGGACTAGCAACTCCAATTCCCTTGACGTCTTTACTCATAAGCCCCCTTATTAATCCAGACAAAAGCTTCATCAAATCTTTCTTATTATCCGGAGTTTTTTCTTTTATGTATTTTAAAACCCGATTACCCTTCACCAATCCCACCCGAGTATTAGTTCCCCCAAGATCGACTGCAATAATTTTATTTCCGACCATAAACATCCTCCAACCTTATCTCATCTTTTTCATCAAAAGTTCCATAAGAAATTTCCAAAACTTCAACTTTATTTTTCTTAGCAAAAAGCCGATGTGCCCTCATTTTCGGAATATTAACAATCTCCCCTTTCTTAATTTTCTTTTTCTTTACCCCAAGCTGCACCCAACCATCGGTCAAAAAATACCACTGCTCTTTTCTTTTCTTGTGTTTTTGCAAACTCAAAATTTGACCCGGCTTAACTATCAGAATCTTCACGGTACATTTTTCATTTAAAACAAATTGTTTAAAGTCCCCCCACGGACGCTTCACCTCTCTCATAAAAATCAAAGGTTTCTAATGTTTAAAAACTCTTCTTAAAATTGAATTAGAAACTCTTAAATAGTTAAATTAATTATTAATATAAAGGTGATTCAATGTTTAATCTAAAAGGAAAAGTTGCTATCGTGACAGGTGCTGCAAGGGGTATCGGACAATCAATTGCTATTGAATTGGCCAGACAAGGAGCCGATGTTGTTGTTTCAGATATCATCCCAGGACAACAAACGGTCAATCGAATTAAAGCATTAAAGAGAAACGCAATTTATGTTAAGACAAATGTTTCCAGTAAAACGGAAGTTGAAAATTTAATGAATGAAACTATTAAAAAATTTAAGAAGATTGACATTCTCATTAACAACGCTGGGATTTTTGTTACCGGGCCAACATCAAAAGTTAGCGAAGAAGATTGGGACAGAACAATAAATATTAATTTAAAGGGGAATTTTTTATGTTCGCAGGCCGCGTTAAAATATATGAAAAGAGGAGCTTCGATTATTAATATTTCTTCAGTAGCTGGAATTGGAGGTTATCCACAAGGAGCTTCTTATTGTGCCAGTAAAGGGGGAATTAGATTATTAACAAAATCTTTGGCGGCAGAATACGGCCCATTAGGAATCAGAGTTAATTCTATACACCCTGGGATTATAGAAACGGTAATGACAAAAGGACTTTTAGAAAATAAGAAAGTAAAACAAAGAATGTTAGCTAAACTTCCATTAAAAAGGACAGGTAAACCCGTTGACATTGCCGGGCCGGTGGTATTTCTAGCAAGTGATGCCGCGACCTACATAACCGGTGAAGAGATAATTGTAGACGGTGGTTGGATAGCTGCCTTATAAGATTTTTAATTCTTTAATAATTCTTTTAACTTCTTAACAGGATTTTTAGCCTTGGTAATCGCTGAAGAAATTGCAATCCCCGAAGCTCCAAGTTTCATGGCTGCTTTGACATCTTCATTTGTTTTAATACCTGCTCCGACAAGAAAATCATACTTTAACTTTTTCTTAATTTCTTCAATCAACTTCGGCTTCGCTTTACTAACCGAAATTTTTCCCGCAACTAATTCAGGCGGTTCAATAATCAAATAGTCTGGTTTTAATTTCTTGATTTTTTGAGCCTGTTTCAAATCCTTAGCAAAAATAGCCGTCTTAAGTTTCAAGGCCTTACATCTTTTTACCGTTTTCTTAATCACATCAAGTTTCAATCGATGCTCACTATGATTCAGAAAAACTCCCTTAGCCCCATTCACCTTAACCGCTTCAGGAAGAACATATCCTGTGTTCCTTCCAATTTCTTGATAATCAACATGCTGAACATAAACCGGATTCTTTACAGCCTTAACAACTTTTAAGATATCTAATGCCTGAACACCAATAATAATTTTTTTATCTAACTCCTCGATTTTTTTAGCCAATTTAACAACTTCTTTTCCTTGCTTATATGTTTTAAAATTAATTACAATTATCGGTTCCATTTTATTTCCAAATCACCCTCCTTAATTTCTTAGCAACTTCCAATGGCTTCTTCGCCTGCCAAACATTTCTCCCAATAGCAATACCAGTAACTCCAACTTTCATAGCATCCTTAATTTCATCCAATAATTCTTTTTCGTTTTTCTTCTTTCCTCCAGCTAAAACAACCCCACACTTTCCAGCCGACTCAACAGCCCACTCAACATCTGCCCTTTTCCCAGTAGATTGAATCTTAACAATATCCGCTCCTATTTCCAATCCAACCCTTGAAGCATAAGCCATCAAATCTTTTTTATTTTTCCCCTTAACCCCTTTTCCACGAGGATAAATCCAAACAACAACGGGCAATCCTTTTTTGTGCGCTCTTCTTTGGATTTTCTCAAACTCCACCAACATTTCTTCTTCAAATCTACTTCCTATATAAATAGTATAACCAACCGCAACAGCACCCAATTTTACAGCCTCATCAACACTACACAATTGTCTAGAAACTGGCTCGCCACTAACCAAATTTGTTTTTCCATTTAATTTAACAATCAACGGAACCCGACTTTTTTTTATCAAAGAGTTATATTTTTCCGCTATTCCTTTTTGAAAAATTAATGCCGTAAAACCGCCCTTTTTTGCAATATCAATAATATATTCCGGGTCAACATTCTTATCATTAAAATCTGTCGGCCCATGTTCAATTCCCTGGTCATAGGCTAAAAACATTGCCTTATTTTTTTTAAGAATTTTGTTTAGTTTAATTTTCATTTTAACTTCATCCTCAGTAGTTTATTTTTTGCACCAAAATATCTAATCACTGACTCACTTTCTTTTAATCCCAACTTCAAACTTTCCTGAATAGATTTTCCAACTATTTGTCCCGCAACAAAACCAGACGCAAAGGCATCACCCGCTCCCGTCCGCTCAATAACCTTAATTTTATTTGGTTTTATAAAATATTTTTTATCACCATCATGAGCCCAAACAAGTTTATTTTTATCCGTTACGACGACAATAGCCGAAGAAATATCAAACAAGCTCTTCTTGTAATTTTTTCTAATCAAATCAAACTCTTCTTTATTCAAAACAATTATATCTGCAATTCCCAAAAGCTCACGAATATCCAATTTTCTAATTAAATATTCACTCGGATTAAATGCTAATTTTGTACCTTCTTTTTTTAATTTCTTTGCAAGTTTCTCTTGTGTTTTAAAACTTTCCCCAAGTACCGAAGAGAAATATAACCAATTACTTTTAAATTTCTGCACATCAGAAATTTTTAAATTATTTCCCAAACCCTTAAAAGTTAAAATAGTTCGATTCCTATCCTTACTATCTAATATAATAGAATATCCCGTTTTACCCTCAGCCCTCTTTCCCAAAAATCCAACCCTCTCCTTATTCAACATATCGAGGATATCTTGCCCATTATTATCTTTCCCGACCTTACAAATACATCCTGTTTTCAACCCTAATCTTGAAAAAGCAACAGCAGAATTCGTAGCTCCTCCCCCTATATCAAATTTTAAATCCCTAATTAAAATCTTAGAACCAACATCATAAACAAACTTTTTCCCATGCTGGTCCGTTTCCACGAAAGTATCTACAACCGCACTTCCAAAAGTAACAACATCAAATTTCATATCAACCTCTTAAGTTATAGAAAAAAGATTGTTATAAAGTTTTGGATTAGCTTTCAAAATTGAAACCAATATTATTATCTATTTGCTCATGGCTTCTAACCCAGGCAACTTTTCACCTGCAAGATATCTCAACAACGCACCGCCACTTAAACTAATATGCCCAAATTTTTCCTGAGGAATTTTAGAAATATTAAGTGCATCATTTAAATGCCCGCCACCTATCAAACTAAATCCTTTAGCTTTTGAAACCGCCCTTAAAATCTCAATCGTTCCCTTACAAAATCCTTTCTCGGTGCAATCTCCCGACGGACCTTTTACATAAATTGCCTTAGCTTTTTTAATCTCCTCTTCAAATAGGCTCATTGTCTTTTCACCAATATCATAAATTACATATTTACTAGGAAACTCCCCAAGAGAAAACTCTTTTCTTTTCCCATTAATTTTAACAGCATAATCAATCGGAGTCAAAACATTTCCCAATTTTCCCCTCAACTTTTTCATAATCCCAAATTCTTTACCCAACCTCTTCTTCAAAAACTTTTCATACCCCCCAAATTTAATCCCCTGAGAAATCAAACAAAGCTGTCCAAAAAACCCGGTAGCCAAAACTTTATTCTTTCCAAGAAGTTTGATATTATCAGCAGGTTTCGCACCACCAAGAATATACAAACATTTTTTTAAATTAATTTTCTTTAAAGCCTTAACTTCTTTTTCTAAAACTCGCCCAGCACAACTCTTAAAATATTTCGGAAAACTAACAATACTCGTTTGTTTCCTATGACAAACCGAAAACGCATCATTAACATAAAAATCAACCTTGCCAATAAAAAATTTCACAAGTGCATTTTTCCCAGGCTTAAACTCTTCTTTTAATCTTCGAACATTATCCAAAAGAATCACATCACCTTTCTTCAAATTAGCGATAGCATCTTCTGCCTTCTTTCCAATAACGTCCTCGACAAATTTAACTTTCAATTGTTTAGCATGCTGCTTCAAGGAAATAAAATCTTTCCCCCCCGGACGACCTTGATGAGCAAGAATAATAATTTTAGCACCCTTCCGTTTCAGTTCAGAAATTGTCTCAGAACTTTCCTTAATTCTTTCAGATAATACTACTTTACCTTTACAAACATCCGAATTTAAATCAGCTCTAAGCAAAACAACTTTATTTTTAAAATTAAATGACTCTATAGTTTTCATCTTAAAATATAATCAAAACTTGCCAACGCTGCCTTACATCCCTCACCTGCAGCTGCAACAATTTGCTTTGCTGGGATATCGGTACAATCACCTGCAGCAAAAATACCAGGAACAGAAGTCAAATTTTCATTATGTGTCCTTGTCCCACGAAACAACATAATTTCTCCCCATTTATTTTTTTTAACATCGACAAAATCCAATTTAGTTACCAAACCAATCTCAACAAAAATACCATCAATTTTCAATATTTTATCTCCCCCACCTTTTTCATATTTTACAGAATTTAATTTATCATCACCAAGAATCTCTTTTATCTTTACAGAATTTAAAACAGAAATATCCTTATCCTTTAAAACCCTATCTCTCAAATAAGAATCTCCACCCAACTTCGGATTAATATCTAAAAGATAAACTTTTTTCGCATATTCTTTCAAGAACAAAGCCGCTTCTAAACCCGAATTACCCCCACCAGCAATTGCAACAACCTTTCCCTTAAATGAAGGAGCATGACAAGTCGCACAATAATTAACCCCTTTCCCAAAAAATTCCTCTTCTCCGGGAACTTCAAGCTTCCTGGGTTTTTTACCCGAAGCAATAATCACAGCCCTAGATTCATAAACATTTTTTTTAGTTTTAACTTTTACAGTTTCCCCAATCTTTTTAATACTAGTTACTTCTTCCTGTTTTAAATTAACTTTATACTTTTTTAGTTGCGCCTGAAATTTTTGAACAAGTTCTATCCCAGTAGAAGTTAATGTTCCAGGATAATTCTCAACTTCAGAACTCCAAACAACCTGCCCCCCAACATCAATCGTAATTAATAAAAAATTCAACTTTCTTCTTGCTGCATAAATAGCCGCAGTTATCCCAGCAGGCCCGCCACCAATAATTATCAAATCATACATTTTTTAACAACTTAAGTAAATCAACCATACGACAACTATAACCGTATTCGTTGTCATACCACGAAAGAACCTTAACCATATTCCCATTTGCTTTAGTTAATTTAGAATCAAATATTGAAGAACTCGAATTACCTATAATATCCGACGACACTATTTCATCCTCAGTATATTCCAATATCCCCTTTAATTTCCTAGATGCCTCTTTCATCGCCTTATTTACTTCATCGCTTGTTACAGATTTTCCAAGAGTTGCAACAAAATCAGTAATACTCCCACACGCAACCGGCACACGAATTGCCATGCCATCAATTTTTCCCTTAAGTGTTGGAATAACTTCCATTACAGAAGTAGTCGCCCCAGAAGTCGTAGGAACTAAATTGACCCCAGCCGCTCTCCCTCTCCTAAATTTTTTATGAGGTCCATCTAAAATTCTTTGGTCAGGAGTATATGCGTGAACCGTAGTCATAAATCCCTTTTTTATTCCAAATTTATCCTCAAGAATCTTAACAATAGGAGCAAGAGAGTTAGTCGTACAACTCGCCATAGAAATAATATTATGAGACTTTTTTAATTTTTTTTCATTAACACCCAAAACAATAGTCACATCCGGATTTTCTACCGGTGCAGAAATTAAAACTTTTTTCGCTCCAGCTTTTAGATGTTTTGAAGCTCCATCTCTATCTCTAAAAAGCCCAGTAGCCTCAACCACAACATCAATTCCCAATTTTTCCCACGGAAGTTTCTCAGGGTCTTTTTCAGAATAAACAAAAATCTTTTTCCCGCCAACTTCAATAAACCCATCCCCAATCTTCACAGGCTTTTCATAAATTCCGTGAACAGAATCATATTTTAACAAATAAACTAAATTTTCAATATCCGTTAAATCATTAACAGCAACGACATTAACACCCTTTTCCAATGCCCTTCTAAGCACAAATCTTCCAATCCTACCGAAACCATTTATAGCTACTTTCATCTCCTCTCCTTGTTATAACAAATAAATAAGAGTTAATAAACTTTATGTAAAAACACTTGCAAATAATAAAAATCAAAACAATTCCCTCAAATCATTATCCATTTTTATTATTCTCAATTTCCCGCCCCGCTCCTCTTTTACGATAATTCCCTTATCTTTCAATTTTTCAACAATTCTAAAAACCTTCAGCCTTGGTAAACCCGTTCCTCTAACAATTTTAGCCTGACTAATTTCATCATTCTTCGCAACCATTTTCAATATCTCATATTCATCTTTATCAAACAATTTCTTAATAAATTCAGAACTTTTTTTAAAATCATTATCTTTCTTAGACAATTTTTCAATCATTAAGTAACTCATTAAACTTCCAATAAGTAAACTTACAGAAGCAATTATAGGAATAAGAAAAGGTAATGGCAAAGTACAAATTTGAGCTGCCCCACATGAAACAACTCTTTGAGTATAAAGCGAAGCCAAAGAAACAGCCAAAACAAAAAACGCAATAATCATCATAACAATTAGCACCTTTCTACTTATTTTTTTATTTTTTTTCTCCATATTTTAATGTTTCAATTTTTGAAACAAGCATTTATAAATTGTTTCAGACACTATAATACTATAATAAAACTTTAAAAAGGTTTACAAAATGAAAACAAAAGAAATAGTAGTTTTAGGAATATTAACAGTATTAGTAATTAGTATTATTTACTTAATTCAAGGATATAAATCGAATGAAACCATAGAAGAAGAAACAATGAAATGTATTGCAAATCAATCAATATTAATAGTATCAAAAACCTGTGGGCATTGTGCAAATCAAAAACAAATTTTAGGAGAATATATAAACGAATTTGATATAATATATCTTGAAGAAAATCCGGAATTATGGAAAAACTATAATTTACAAGGAGTTCCAACATGGATTATTAATAATCGCTCTTATCCGGGTGTAAGACAAATTAAAAAACTAAAAGAAATAAGTGGGTGTTAAAAAATGGTAAATATTGTAGAAATTTTGGGACTTGCAGCAGTTGATGCAATAAATCCGTGCGCGTTAGCAGTTATGACAATTGTATTAATAACATTATTAATAAGAGATCCGTCAAAAAAGAAACAGGTACTTCAGGGAGGAATCGCATTTGCCTCTGCAGTATTTATATTATATTTTTTATATGGATTAATAATGGTACAGTTTTTCTCTCATATAATTCCAGAATTGGGAATTTATTCAAGCTATATTTTTAAAGGATTTGGTTTGTTCGCAATCATATTAGGAATATTAAATGTAAAAGATTTTTTTATATATAAGCCAGGTAATTTTGGAACAGAAATGCCACTCAAACTAAGACCCAAAATGAAAATATGGGTTAAAAAAATAAAGTCTCCAAAAGGAGCATTTGTAATAGGATTAATTGTTACATTGTTCCTATTGCCCTGCACAATTGGACCTTACATAATTGCCTCTGGAAAATTATCAGCACTTCATTTTATTCAAACAATTCCTTGGCTACTTTTATACAACCTAATTTTTATAATCCCCATGTTAGGTATAACCCTAGCAATATATTGGGGAATAACCAGTATTGAAAAAGTGGGTGGGTGGAAAGATAGAAATATTAAATATCTTCATTTAAGCGAAGGTCTCATTCTACTTATATTAGGAATTCTAATGTTCACGGGAATATTATAAAATCCTAATCTTAGGTATCGGCATGCTCCTCTCAATATTTCTAGGCTGGTTATAATTTCACCCGATAAAACTTTATCTCATCAAAGATACCTAAAAGGTTAAAAATCCTCAATATATAAAATTACATGCGTGGGTAGTTTAGTGGTTAGAATCTGTCGTTGCCAACGATGGGACCGGAGTTCAAGTCTCCGCCCGCGCATTTATACTTAAGGAGACGAGAACCCGTAGGGTGAAAGTTGCAATTCCTCAGAATTGTATGCCCGCAGGCCAAGCCCGCGCATTTATACTTTTGAGACTTGAAATTTCGAGTCCGAAAGATTTGCTTCGAATAAAACAATTAAAATAAAACTTTTATGAGATGTGAATTTTGAGTAGCCCGCGCATAGAAATCCGGTACCAAAATTAAACATAAAGTTTATAACATCTAGTTAATTGTAAAATAAATGAGTGCGAGAAAATTACTTTCGCTGGGACGCGCTGTTGTTGATGGTCTCTTTTATGGAGTTGCGGTTATTGTCTTAATTGAAACTGTTCATTTCTCAAAAGATCTTTCTGCAGAGTTGTGTAACGATGCTCCTTTCAGATATGTTGAAACCAATCCTGATGTTCTTTCACCAGATCCCAATAATACCAATCCTTATGTGAATAGATTATTCAGACCTGTTAATTATGATTCCAATACGGGAAAGGACTTAGTAAATAAAAGATAAACAAATATCCTCTTTCACTCATAACCTTCCATATTCCCCAACTTCCCAGAATTCCCAGAACTTTTCTTCGCAGCAATAACATCATCAATCCTCAAAATCATAATCGCAACCTCAGCAGCCGAAGCAATCGCCTGAGTCTTAACTCTCAATGGCTCAATAATACCATTAGCCAAATTATCCTCAACCCTACCAGAAAAAAGATTCAATCCAAAATTCCTATTCCCAGCATCATGACTAGCCCGAAGCTCAGTCAAAACATCAATCGGGTCCATCCCCGCATTCTCAGCCAAAG
>CAYYYV010000017.1:0-10140 GCA_964476225.1 Candidatus Woesearchaeota archaeon
CCCTAGACATCAACACCGACATGACCCCCGCCCAATACGACAAAATCCGAACCGGCTGGGACTTCCTAATAGACATCGACTCCCCCTTCCTCGACTACGGAAAAATCGCAGCCCAACTTCTAATTAAAGAACTCGAATCCCACGGCATAAAAAACTACGGCATCAAATTCTCAGGCTCAAAAGGATTCCACATCATCGTCCCCTTCAAAGCTTTCCCAAAAGAACTCAACGGCGAACAAACAAAAGACAAATTCCCAGAATGGCCAAGATTAATAGCAGGATACATCCACAAACAAATCCGGGGACCCCTAAATAAAGCAATCCTAGATTTAACAGGACGAGAAAAACTCAAAGAAAAAGGTGAATTAATCTCCGAACACCTCTGCCCAAAATGCGGAAACCCAACAGCAACAAAAGAAATCGGAATATACAAATGCCCCGACATAAAATGCAGAACAGAAATAAAACACATGAAATCCAACAGAAAAGAAATCATTTGCCCAAACTGCAATGGGAAAATGCAAAGAGTATCAAAAGAAGAAATCCACTTCTGCGAAACCTGCAAAATCAACACCGTAAAACTAAAAGAAACAAGCTCATTCGGTGGCCAAATAAGACAAAACACAATGGAACAATTCAAAGTCGAAGACATAATCAAATCAACCGAAGACGCAGTCGACGTAATCCTGGTATCCTCAAGACATTTATTCCGAGCCCCATATTCCCTCCACGAAAAAACTGCATTAGCATCAATCCCAATAACAAAAGACCAAATAGAAAATTTCACACTATCCGACGCCGACCCCCTAAAAATAACCGAAATAAAATCATTCATGCCAAATTCTGAAGAAGGCGAAGCAAGAGAGTTATTATTAGAAGCAATAAACTGGGGAAAAGAAAACACCCCGAAAAAAATAGAACCGAAACACCGAAACACCGAATACCGAATACCGTTGAATGATTTAGTTATAAATCCTTCAATGTACCCCCCAGTAATCAAAAATATTCTAAAAGGAATTCCAAAAGACGGACGAAAACGAGCCCTAAGTTTACTCCTAGCATTCTTCACATCCCTAGAATTTCCCCAAGACTTCATCGAAGAAAAAATTCAAGAATGGAATAACAAAAATTACCAACCCCTAAAACAAAGCTACGTCAAATCCCAAATAGCATGGTCAATGAAAAACAAACGTCTCCCTCCTAACTACGATAAACCAATCTACAAAGAATTCGGAATCAACTCTCCGCCAGAACCAAATATGAAAAACCCAATAAATTATACAATAAAAAGAGCTCTTGCCCACAAAACCAAAGCATCAAAAGATTTTTACATCAAGCAAAAAAAATCAAACGAAATCTAATTTGCCAAGCACCCACAAGCGAAGCGCCCCGTCACCCACAAGGGAGCAAAGCTTCCGCCCCACCATCCCCTAATGCCAAAGGCATCAGCGAGCCCGGCATGAAAAACCCAATAAACTACACAATCAGGAAGGCGATGCAAGCGAAAAGCAGAATATCAAAACCTTTCTACGTTAAGCCGAAGAATACAAGAGAAATCTAATCTTAACCAGCTCTCGCAAGAGCTCTCACCTCAGGCGGAACAGAATAGGCATCTTTTGGACGATGATGATAGAGAACACACTTCTTTGTTAAATCACGAAAAAATCCAATCACAGGGTTAACCATATCCAATCTATCTTCCGAATTTACAGAAAGATCCAAAATGTCATCAACAATACCAGAAACATGTTCTAAATCCATTTCAGTCGCTTCAAAGACTTCGTGAAGTATGTCTACCTGGGACCAACTTCCAAAATAAGGTCCATAAGAATCTCCCCGTGCCAGTCTTGCCAAAGAATCACCAAATCTCTCTAAAAATTTCCTCTCCCCAGTAAGTTCTCCATTAGAATCTTCAATAGAGTGTAAATCACGGATAACCCCCGAGCTAGCAAGACCAAGAGACAAAGCATCAAGAGAATATTCAAGTTCGCCAGATTTCATAACAATCTCAATCAAAATAATTATTTAAACATTTATGTGGTCTAACCCCTCCATTCAGAAAGCAACCCAGACATCCTCTTACACAACCAACTCGCCAAACCTAGCTCAAGTTACCCAAGTCCCGCGACAAAGTCGCAACCCTCGGAGTTCAAAGAACGACAACCCTCGTTTCGCAAGCGAAACAACCCTCGGACATCAAAGATGTCCAACCACCTCAGAAAATTCCTTCCTCAGAGAAGGTAATTTTCTGTACAGCCAAACATTAAACTTAATAAATTCCCGAGTTTCCATCTCAATATACTCAACAATCTTATCATAATCCCCATGCTCATACCAAATCGGCACCATCATCCCATCCCTATCCTTCCCCGTAATATTATTCAAACCCGACCCCTTAAACTCCCCGCCATTCATCATAATCCCAACCGTATGCAAATCAATAAACGGCTTATTCAAAATATCAATCTCAGCCAACCCATGAACCGCCGACCGCTTCTTCAAAAAATTATGCTCAAAAACCAAATTATAACCAACCGGAATAAAACTAAAATTATAACTATCAAGAAAACTCGTCTCCGTCAAAAACCTCCGAATAATCTCCGCCTCAGACGATTCCCAAGCTTTCAAAATAATAAGAGGACCAATCGCCTCCCCACTATTCCGCCCCAACTCCTGATACTGAATCGTAACAATCTCGTTCACATCCGGGTCCAACCCAGTCGTCTCAACATCCAAATAAAAATTCCCCATACAAATCAAATGTTCTCTAATTATAAAAAACTATCTTAATTTTTCCTATTTCATAAAAATAAAATAATAACCCAACCCAAACCGGGCAAAGCCCTAATCTACAGTGCAACGTTCTACAGGCGAAACCGTTCTATATTCTACAGCGAAGCGTTCTAAGAGTGTGTTCCGCAGAATTTATAAATGAGCACACTCTTACCAATACATGAAAAAAGTCGGTGCGCTCCTCGTATTATCCCTATCTCTATTCCTATTCATCTCAATAGCCGCAGCAGCAGAAGGCGACAACTGCACATCAATCAGCGATTGCGACAGCGGAGAAATTTGCGACAGCGGAGAATGCACAATCGATACCACCAACAACCAACAACCAACAACCAACAACCAACCTGCACAACAAGACCCAGATAAAATAGAAGATGGATTCGATTGCCTAGAAGAAAAAGCAGACGACTGCTCTGGCTTATCAACTCAAGAAACCGCCCTAACAATTCTAGCAACCCCAGAAAATATTTTCGATGACTGCGTAGACGAATTAGAATCAAGAGAAAATTCGGATCACTGGGGTAACATAAAAGACACATCCCTAGCAATCTTAGCGCTAAAACACGCGGGCAAAGACACCGAAGCATCAGAAGAATGGCTACTCGAACAAGAAAAAACACCAACAGATTTAACATGGTATTTAGAACAAGATTCAAACGAAGCATCAGAATGCCACATCGGATACGACGGAGATGACTACACAATAAACGTCGGCGACAACAAAAAAATAACCTCAGACAACACAGGCTCATGTCTAACAAGAGCACAATCAAACTTTTGGTTAAAAATTTCCTCAAATTGCTTCGACGAAGAATTCTCAATAGAATGCGACAAAGATTTCATCGCAACACTATTATACAAAAACAAAGAATCCTCAACACTATACATCCTCGAAGGAACAGAGTCTGCACCCGGGCTAACTGGACAAATTAAGCTAAGCGTAAAATCAAAATGTTTCGGCTTAAATTCTTGCGATTACGAATCAACAATATGGGCAACATTAGCACTTTTAGAAACCGGACACAACATCGAAGAATACATCCCATACGTAATCGCAATGTCCGACACAAACGAACGATACCTCCCAGAAGCATTCATATACATACTAACAAATTACGAAGACTACGCAACAAAACTCGTAGCAAATCAAAAACTAGGAAGCTTCTGGCAAGCAAAACAATCAGCAAACGACAAATTCTACGACACAGCATTAGCACTAGTCGCCCTCGGAAGTTCATCATCAGAACAAATCACAAAAGCACGAGATTGGTTGTTGTTTCAACAAGGCTCAAACGGTTGCTGGAACAACAACGTCAAAGACACAGCAATAGTTTTATGGGCACTATCAGGAAGAGCAGGAAGGTCATCAGGCGGCGGAGGCGTGACATATTGTTCCGAAGCAAACTATTTTTGCATTCCCGAAGGTGAATGTATCATAGGAGAAGATGTTCATGAAAACTATTTCTGCGGAATAGGGACAACATCATGTTGCACAAACGAAAACCTAAAATTATGCTCTGAATACAACGGAGAACAATGCGCATCTGAAAAAGTCTGCGTAGGAAACAGCCGAAAAGCAACCGACGCATTAAATGGCGACTGCTGCACCGGGACTTGCGAAGACAGGCCAACAGAAACAGAATGCGAATCAAACTTCTACGCGTGCATGGACACTTGCTCCGAATTTCAAGAATCAGTATCATCTTATTCCTGTGACAACGCACAAGTTTGCTGCCGAACAAAAACAACAGAATCCGACGGATTATCATGGTGGATATGGATACTAATAATCCTAATCCTAATCGTCCTAGGAGCAATCGCATATATCTTCAGAGACAGATTAAAACTATTCTGGTTCCGAATAAAAACCCGATTCAAAAAAGACAAAGGCAAAGGAAGCACCTCGCCCGGAAGACCCGACCCACGAGGACCGCCCCGTCCAGGATTTCCACCAGTAAGAAGAAGTCAGCCACCAGTCGCTCAAATGAAAAGGAGAGCATATGACAGAAGAGACAAGGCAATGTCCGACACATTCCAAAAATTACGAGAAATGTCTGGATAACAATTCTAGTTAGATTTATTAATAGAATACCCCTCCCTCAAATATGAAAAGAGTCCATTGCCTACTATTCACTACTTACTCCTTACTACTATTTGTATCAATAGCTTCAGCCGCCCCAACTCTAACTTTTCAAAATGATGAAATCCAATCCGGAGAAACAATAATCGCAACAATAACAACCACCGGAGAATTCGAAAAACAAATTGAAACATCTGACATAAAATTCTACGAAGGAAGAAAACAAGTCTCATTTGAATCTGACATAAAATTCTACGAAGGCACAAATTACCTATACATATACACAACACGAAAAGGAAACTTCTCAATGGAAATATCAGAAATATTATACAAAGAAACAGAATCCCTACAATCAATAACAATAACAAAGCAGTTCAACATCACAGAAAAAAAAATAATCAACGAAGAGACAAACGGAACATCAACACAAATCCTCCAAATAAAACCAGGCTTCGTATTCACAACAGAAACCCCCACAATAAAATTAATCAACAAAGGAACAGCAGAATTAAACATAAAATACAACGAAGTAGAAATTTCACTCCAACCATTAGAGCCTTACGAAATAACAATTATCCCAGAACAAGTTTTATCTCACCTAAACATTTCAACCTACAAAGAATTTTCAATTCCAATAATTTACCCCCCCGCAAATTCAACTTACATATCCTCGTCAGTTAAACTCGACCTAAGACAAAACCCGGAACTTCTTTTAGCAGAACTTTTAACAAATACAGAATCAGAAGAAACAATCGAGCTATTTAATTTCGGAAACGAAACAATAACAGGACTCCAAATCACATCAGATTTAACATTTATCGAAACAGAAAAAATAGAAAACATATCTGCCAGAAAAGTAAAAAATTTAACTATAACATTCAACCCAGAATTCCCGGGACACTTCCAAGGGAACATCAACATAACATACACGCAATATGCGAAACAAAACACCCTCTCAATTCCCCTAAGCCTATTCATATTACCAAAAGGGAGCGTCCCGGAAGACTTCATACCAATTAACAAAACCTGCGAAGAAATTTCAGGAACAGTCTGCGGCTCAGGATTTCTTTGCAATGGAAATGCAACCTGGGCAAAATCACAAGAATACTGTTGTCTCGGAACTTGCGAATCCATCGAAGAACCCGAATCAGAAGGCTTCGGTTATTGGTGGTTAATCGGAATCATAATTTTAATAGTAATAGGAACGGGCGGCTATTACTTCTACAGAAAACAAAAAAAAATCGTTCCTAAAAAACCCGAAGAACAAATGAAAGAATCTTCAGACAAATATACAAAACGATTAAGAGGAGCTATGGATTCAAAACGAGTTACGGACAAAATAACAAAAAACTAATTACTTTTTCTTAGTTTTCTTTTTAACAACTTTCTTCTTCCCACTTTTTTTCTTAGCCAAACCAATCTTCCGGCCACCGGCCACCGGCTTCCCGTTACCCGATAGCTCTACTATCGTCTTGTCCTTCTCAATCAAAGCCGTTTGTGCCGCCTGCAACTGCGCGTTCATCTGCTGCAACCGAGCTCCAGCAATCTTCGCAATCTCATCATACCGATGCATCCGCCCAGAAATATTATTCAACAAAGCAGTCGATTCACTGGTATCCATACTAATCTTCGACGGCTCAATAACCTCAACCGAAGACGGCATAAAATCGAACATCGTCTCACTCAACCTCGAAAAACTATCAGCTTCAAAATCAGCCTCGGCAAAAGCAGTAAACATCACATCACCCTGCATATCCTCTTCCATCTTAATCTCCACAGGCTCACTAACCTTTATCGAATGAACAGTAATATCATCAACCTTATTCAAAACCCCAATATGTTCCTCTAAAGCTGTAGTCAAATGCTCAGCAGGCCGTCCAGCCATCTCAACAATCATTATCGCCCTAACCATTTTATTCTAAATATATTATCACTTTAAAACCTTTCCCAAACAAGAACAACAATAACAAAAATCAAAAATAAGGCAAACCCATAAGGCAACCAGTCAACAACTCTCGCATCCTTCGAAACATAAACAAATTCATCAACATTATTATTAACAACATCTCCATTCAACGAAACAACTTCAGGCTTCTCGCTCAGCAAAACAACATCCCCCGAAACATCATCTTCAACATCATCCACTATATCCACAACCCCACTCTCCTCAACATCCAGCTCAATATCAAAAAATTCCCGCTTGTCCCCCTGTCTCAATTTCAAAACCCCATCATAATTCCCATCCTCAGAAACCCTCAATCTCACATCCCGCTCATCCCCATCCTCAATAAATTCAATCAAATAAAAATACCCAGATTTCCATACACCATCGTTCCAAACTTCCAAAACCGAATCCCGCTCCCCATCCAAATCAACCTTCACGTCATACTCCCCGTCCCCGTCAAAAACTTCCAACACACACTCAAATTCCTCATCAACAAAAATCTCATCAGGACAATCGAAATCAATATCCACAGCCGAAACAAAACTAATCATCAACAAAATTAAGATAAAATATCTCATCATATATTGTCTAGAGGGCTTTTAACGTTTTTAATTGAAGCCTGTGAAATCTGAGTATAAATCTGAGTCGTCTTGATATCCGAATGCCCCAAGAGTTTTTGAATAATTCTTAAATCCGTTCCTTGTTCTAATAAATGGGTCGCAAAACTATGACGAAGCAAATGAGGATAAACCCTTTTTTTAATACCTGCTTTTTTAGCACCATTCTTTAAGACGAGTTGAATAGTCTTAGTCGTTAATTCCCCACCACGATTCGAATTAAAAAGAATATTTGAATCATCTTCCTTAGCAAAATTCTCTAAATCCAATTTCATACTCTCCGGGATTTTTACAAATCTATCCTTTTTACCCTTAGCAAGATGAACATGAATCAATCCCTCATTAAAATTTAAATCCTCTTTTTTAAGATTAATTATTTCGCCATTCCTAAGCCCACAGCCATAAAGCATTTTTATGATTAGCTTATGTTTAATATTTGGAGTATTCTCAATTAATGCACGCACCTCCTCAATAGTTAATATCTCTGGAATCGTTTTATTCTTCTTTATCGTAGGCAAATTCAGTTCCTGATGAAGAACATTTTCAAAAAAGAATTTTATCGTAGAAAGTTTTAACGATACACTCGAAGGATTACATTTCCCAAGCTGATTCTGAATATAATCTCGAACAATATTTTCATTAAGACCTCTATCTTGAGAATACCTCAAAAAACTTTCAACATGGTACATGTAGCTCTTAATCGTCTTCCGGGAAAAATTACGAATCTCAAGTTCTTGTCTTAGCTTTATGAGTAACCCATCCATAAAATTAGATAGACAAATAATTTAAATAACTTCGTTTAACCTACCAAATGACGACATAAAAATCTTTTATTTCGCTTTATCTCTTGTTGCTTGGCTTCGCCCAAATTTTAATTTTTCTTTTCTTCCCACCCTAACGATACGAGAGATAAGTCCGCGTCCTTCGGACAAATAGCTTTTGTCTTCGACAAAATAAAAAAACTTCTTTTATCCGACCAACGAAAACCAGACTACGAAATTAAAATTTCGCATAACCAAGGATAAAAGGTTCGTTTCACTCACGCAAATTTTTCATTAACAAGGGGAGTTCCTAATCCTTCGGATAGATAGTCGGCTTTCGCCGAGAATTAATAATGTTTAAAATTTTTATTTTTCCAAAACAAAAAAAGGAAAATAAAAGAAATCAAACTTAAAAAAATTGAAAACCATTCTATAAAATTCTTTTTATAATATAGTTCTATTCCTTTTGAATTTTCATTCGGATAAACCGCCATAAATCCAGAACCAACTTCAATAATTTTTAATTTTTCTCCGCTATCCAAATCTTTCGCAACCCAATTCTTATTATAAAATTCTTTGAAAACAACAACATATCCTTTTTCAAAATCACTATATGTTATTTTAATCTCATCAGGGTTATTTCTCTCAATAGAGAAATTTTTAACATTTCCTAAAGTCCCATTATCCAAAGAATCAACTAAAGAAATTATTGGTTTTGCATTTTTGTATTTATACAAAATAAAATTATAACCTTGAGAACCATTCATAATTTGAACAAATCGACTATCGTTAACAAACTTGTTGCTGACATCCGAATTTTCTACTTCAAAATATCTAATTCCAAACCAATCCAACCAATAAATAGAATCGTTGATATTTTCAGAAGTCCAAATATGCCATCTCATATCATAATATCTCGGAGCATTAAGCATACCCGCGTCCTGATAACCAAATGTTTGCGAAACCTCTGGAAGAAAATAATTTAAATTTTCTCCAAAAACATATTTAGAAGTTCCAAATCTATAATTAGTAAATTCATTCTTCAAAGGAAAATTTTTATTAGATTCTATCTGTTGAAAAATACCGTATCGGCTATCTTTCCCATTATAAGAAAATCTATCAAAATTTTGATTAATTACAGAGGAATTCCAAATCAATCCTCCAATCAAGACAACAGTTAATAAAATTAAAAATATCTTATTTTTAGAGATATTATTTTGAGAAATCAGAATAGATGAAGATATAATTATAAGTATTGAAAAGGGCAAAATAAATCTTACTGGATCAACTCCGTAAGGATAATGATTTACTAATCCTCCCATAAGCAAGAAAAATAAAAATCCAGATAAAATAAGATAATACTTATTTATTTTACTTATTTTTTTAAATTTAAGAATAGAGAAAAAAAGAATTGGGATAAATAAAAATAAAACAATTCCTATCCCCCCTGCTTGAAGCCCCCATGCTACAAAATCGGAAAGACCGAATAACTGAAGAATTTTTGGAACATATCCAGAATATTCTCCTGCAGATTTGGAAAAATACAAAAATGGAATAAACCAAAATGCAGATAACAAAACAGGAATTCCTCCATAGAACAATATTCTCTTAATATTTTTAAAATTAAATCCTTCAAATAAAAATCTAATAATCATAAATAACCCAATTAAAAATCCTGTAACAACATGAGTAATTATGCTGATAAAAAATATTAAAGCAAAAAATACAAAATACCTTTTATCTTTTTCTCGGATTGATTTTTCCAAGAAATACAATGAAAAAGGTATTGTCCAAAGTGCAAAAAAATAAGGCAAATTTCCAGTAGCAATCCAATAATAAGAAATACTTAAAATTGTTGAAAAGCTTAAACTTGAGATTAAAGCTATTTTTTTATTATTTGTCAAATAATTAATTAAAAAATAAATTCCCAAATTTGTAAAAAGT
>CAYYYV010000018.1:0-9827 GCA_964476225.1 Candidatus Woesearchaeota archaeon
TTTTGGGTTTGATATGGGATTCCATGAGAAATTACAGCACCTTCGGCGCCGTATTTCTCATGGATATTATTGATTTTCATTTTCCCATTTAGGATTGTTGATTTTTGTTTTTACTAACTCTCACTTTTTCGTTTAATTTTGGTTGAGAATTTGATTCTAATTTTAGTTATGAAATTTTAGGGGTAAAAAGTGCAGATTCGGCGTTTTGGGACGTGTGGAATCGGCTTTTGGTTGGAAGATGAACAGAGAATCGGCTTTTGGGTTTAAATTTTACTAGGATGGCTTAAAATTTGTTGGGAATATGTCTAGGGTTTGGTCTAAAGTGATTTTTATAGGGGCATGTCATAGCCTTTTTCTTTGAGGATTTTGAGGATTTCGTCTCGGAATTTGAGGTTGTTAATCATGCTGCGGTGGTTTGGGCAGAGACCGATTAGATTTTTTGGGGAATTATTCTTTTTATTTTTGTCGATGTGATGGAGGTCTACGATTTTGTCGAAATTGCATATGACGCACTCTTTTGTAACTTTTCGGAAGGTTTTGAGGTCTACATTATTTGATTTACGTTGATTATAGGCTTTGTTTTTGTCGAGGTGGAAGATGTAGTTGTAGCAGCCGGCGCAGAGGCCTTTGGCGTGTATTTCCATTTTTCTTTTACATCTTTTGCAGGTTTGGATTTTGGGTTTCCAATTTATTTTTTTGTAGCAGGTGTAGCAGAGGCCTTTGGCATGATGTTCTTTTTTTTGATTACAGTTGATACATGTTTTGATTACCATCTTGCAAGAAAAAAGCGTTCGCACATTAAATACTTTGTGCTAACGGACTATTTCCGTTCGTTTTATAATGTAAGAACGTCATACAATGTATATTGTGCGAACTTTTGCTAAATTAGGGGACTTTTGGGGGATTGGGGGTTTTTGATATCCGCGAGGGCTTTCCCTTAGATCGTCTCCTTCTGTGGGGTGAATTAAAATCGGAGGTAGAATTGATGGCGTGTATTTTGGGCTGGATCGACACGATCTGTTTCTCCCAGCATTATTATTCTAAGTCTGAGGAGTTTTTCCGCGAGTGATTCATTTTGGGCTATGGGTAGTTTCGTTGGTTGAGAATCATCTGTCATATATATTTTTAGATTTTGAATTATTTAAGGTTTTCTGTAATTATGTGGCTACTAAATTCTGTCTCCATGCCTGGGGGTTGTGCACTAAGGTCACCTAAGTGTAGGTGTCATAAAGTCAATTGGAAATTGCCTAAGGTTAACTAAGTGAAAAGGATAAAAGAAAGGGTGTCCAAACGATGTTTGGACGAAGAAAAAAGAAAAAAGAAAAAAATTAAAAATTAAATTGTGTTTTTATTTGTTGAAAATTGCTAAGATTACGCTTAGAATTGCTCCAACAACTACAACCCATCCTGCTACAACTGTAACGATTGTTGGGATTCCGGGAATAGTTAATACTTTGTTAATCATACCAGAACCTACTGCAAGAGCTACAAGAACTCCGACGATCCAAGTGATGATTCCTATTAAATTGTTTTCTTTCATTTTTACCTCCTTCTAGTTTTTCTTTTTTTTCCTCATGGTATAGTGAAAAAACACCATCGCCACGGCGAATGTAATTAAAACTGTTAATATGTATGAGTCTCTTAGGGAGGTTGTGTATCCGAAGAATTCTAAGACGTGTCCTATCCCTGTAATTTTGTCTGGATTTAGGGAACAGAGAGTCCATTTGTAAATTGGATTTGGAACATTTGGTGCAATTCTGCAAGGAATTATTGGAATAAAAATGGCTGTGATTAATGTGGCTGCTGCGACAATTACTGAGTAAAGGGTTCTCTTTTTTAATTGCATGGATTTGTATGTATTTCGAAGTTTATAATTGTTTTGGCTTCATTTTATGGGCCTTTTGGACGGGTGTTTGGACGGTGATTTTATCCCGTGGGTGTTAAAACGGGGGTGTGGGTACTATTTTGATTGTTTAAATGGATGTTTATATTTTTATGTATATTGATTTATTTTATCGACGATAAAAGTCGCTGTTTATGAATTGGACGGGTTGTGTTTTTTCTTGAATAAATGATGATTTCAGGGTTATTTTGTTGTTTAATGCGCGTTAAGCGGTGTTGGGTGTCCAAACAGTAGGAAACATTTATAAAGAAAGCTGATTAAAAAACATTAAGATGTTAGGTTTATTCGGACATAAAAAAAGAATTGAGAAATTACGGACAGAGGTCCAAGATTCTTTTGATCATGTGAAAAAAGATTTTAATAAAGTGGGTGAATGGATAAAGCACCTCGACGACAAACATACTTCTCATGAGGGTGAAATTTCTGAAATTAAAGAGCAACTTTTAAACATTCATGAAGACTTAATTGAGCTAAAAGACTTTGTTTCTTTCTTCGGACCGCAGTTGTCCAATGGTTTGTCCAAACAACCTTCACAGTCTGTGGTAAAACAGTCAGTGCCTAGTGATGTCCAAACACTTGTCCAAACGGGTGTTCAAACAGACATTTTAGACAATCTTACTGTAATGGAAAGAGCTATTGTCTGGGCTCTCCTAAATGCTGATATGAGGCTTTCTTATGAAGATTTGGCTGCTTTGCTTGGTAAAGATAAAAGCACTATTAGGGGTCAAATCAACACCGTGAAACAGAAGAATGCTAATATAATTATGGAGAGTAGAGAGGCAAATGGAAAGAAAAGGTTGTATATCCCGGATGAAATTAGAAATGTGATCATAAAGAGTGTTAAAATTAAGGTAAAGGGTGCTAAAAAGGGTCAAAACCGAAAAAGTGAGAGTTAAGTGGGATAAATTTGCTGAAAAGTTGAGGGTTTTTTAGGCAAATAAAGTGGAAAAGTGAGATATATCATTAAATGATGAAATGTGAGGGTTGACATGTGCGGGTATTGGTGGAAAAGTGAGTAAGGGTGCAAAATTATATTCAAAGAAAAACTGGCCTAAATAAATGAGATTTAGGGTTTAAGTGATGGGTTTTGGTGGAAAAGTGAGTTCAAATATGTGCAACTTGCTAATCGTTTAACCGAATATCTAGTATTTTGTAGTTTCTTTTTGTAAAAAGTTTATTAGAGGTATCTATAAAATATGTTTTTATCGTCGGTGAAATGACAAAATGGGGGTGATTGTTGGTTATATCAAAAGTTGATAATAATTTGTTTTTGCTCTATTTTTGGGTCTATAATTCCCTTAGTTGACAAATTGTGGCCAAAGTAACGCTCTCTATGAGCATTTCATGCGTCTACAATTCTCTTAGATGGCAAATTGTAGCTAAAGTAACATTTAAAGAAAATGTTTCATGCATCTACAATTCTCTTAGATGGCAAATTGTAGCTAAAGTGGCTATGTTTTTGAGATCTTGGGAGATTTTTAATAGTATTGTTTTGTTATTTTGCCTGATTTTGTCTATTGGTATTCCTTTTCGAACTAATTTGTTGACGTAATCACGTATAGAAGACTCGCTGAGTTGTAGTTGTTCGGCAAGTGTTCGATATGTTATTTCTTCGGTATTTTGTTCTTCTAGGCTGTATAACGTGCTAAAAACGAGCATTTCCTGGGGAGTTAGGCGTTTGAATTTAAGGCGTATTCCCTTCTTAATACCATCAAGTGATGAAAGTATCTCGTTTGCTTGCTCAAAGTCCGTTTTGTGCTTAATTTGGGTGTAATTGTCTGTTTGTCTGTTTGTCTGTTTGTCTGTTTGTCTGTTTGTTGGAACCCCTTCATTTCCTATGGAACTATCAAAATTAGGCGGATATACGGGGTTTTCCACGCGTTTTTGTGCCTGAATGTCTGTTTGTCTGTTTGTCTGTCTGGGTATATTTAGTGTGTTATCTGTCTGAGTTGTCTGGATATCCCCAACATGAGCTTTAAGTATTGAGATTTCTTCTTTTAATTGGGTAATTTCCCTTTTTATCTTGGAGAATGCCTCTTTTATTGGATCCATGGTATATTCAGGTGTTTTTGGTTTATAATTATAGTTGTTTTCAGAAATATAGTTTTTATTTTAATGTTTTTAGAAATATTTTGTTTTTTGTGGGTATTATTGATTGTTTTTGTATATATTGTGTGCTTTGTTTGAAATTCTCCATCTTTGTCTTCGGGAATATTGGAATCCTTGTGGGTTTTTGTCTATTTTTATTACTAGTTCTTTTTTTTCTAAATCAATTAGAAGTTTTTTTGTGAATTCTTCGTCTCTTGCGAGTTCTTTTGCGATGTCTGATGTGAAAACTTGCTTTGGGAATATGGAATATAGGTAGTATATGATTTGTTCGGATATTTTTTCGATTTTTTCTTGGGATATTGTTGGCATGATTAGATTAGGTTGTCTTGTTTTATATGTTTATTGTTTTCGTTATATTTATATTATAAGTTTTGTTTAGTTCGTGATGGGTTTTAATAAAAAGGTTGGGTGATTTTGGGGGTTTTGGTTGTTTTGGGCTTGTTATGTGTTTTTGGGTGTGTGGTTTTTTGTTTTAAGAAAGGGGAGATTAAGTAATTCTCTTGTTGGTGGTGGGGTAAGAATCCGGTTAGTTCATCTCAAAATTCTGTTGATGATTATTTGAAAAATCTTGGTTTGCCGAAAAAATAGGATATTTAAATCGAACGGGAATTAAGGTGATTGCTTATTTCTTTACAGAAACGGTTGGTAGTCTTATATGAATTGGGAGCCCTAGTTCTTCTTCTAGTTCAAATGCTTTGATTGAGGCTTTTTGTATGATTAAATTTGTTATTCCAATATATTCCGGGGACTCGTAGTTTTCGTCTTTTTTAATTTTTAGTAATTCTTTTATCTTTTTTGCGTCTCCAGATAAAAATAATGATCCCTCAATTTCTACTTTTCCTAGTTCCGCGTAATCTACCTCAAAAGTATATGATAGTTTTACCGTTTCTTTTGCTTCTTTTATTTTCTCTAAAGAAACAATTCTAATGTTTGTTTTCATCTCGAGTTTACCGTCGAAGTCTGGTTTTCTCTCTGCATTTATCTTTGTAATTCTTGAACCTACTAATTTTAAATTTGTCATGTTATGTTTTAATAATTGGGGTTTATAAATTTAATCATAATAGATCTTCTTCGGATACTACTATGAAATCTCCTACCGCGATTACGGCGTTGTATGGGATTAGTGCTTCTCGGTCTTTTGTTCTTTCTAAAGATAGGTTTGAAGTATATGTTGTTAGTTCTCTTAGGACGATGTGAATTAGCTCTCCGGTTCTTGCTTCAAATGTTATGTCTTTGACGATTCCTAGCTTCTTCCCCTCTTTGGTAACTACTTGTTTTCCTATAATTGCTTTGAATGGTTTTTTATCCATAGAGAATTTAGTCGTAAATTGTTTATAAATCTTTCTTTAGATTTTTATTAAACGTTAGTAGTAAAGTCTTGTGTTTATTTGTTGGTTTTTGTGTTATTTAGGTGCTTTTGGTTTTTTGTGTTTGGGTATTATTTTATTGATTTTGGTGTTTTTTTGTTGTTTTGGGGTGTGACCCTATGGTTTCGTATGGAAAGTTTTATAAGAGTTGAGGTGGATTTTTGTTTTTTGTTTTAATAATTTTGTTTATAAGTATTTATATTATATATTATATATATTATATTATAACTATTCTAACATATATGTTAGAATATACTATTTGATAGATTATGCTTTATTTATTTTGATTTATTTTGATTTTTCATTTCTTCTGGAGAGGAAATGAGGGGGTAGGGGTTATTTTTAACAGAGAGTCATTTATCGAGGGTAAAATGATAAAATGTTATTGTTGGATGTGAAATTTTTAAAAATATTTTTCCACAAGAAGTGAAGGTGGGGAGATGTGTTTTCGAGTATATGAAAGTTTAAATAGGTTTAAATCGGAGTTGTTTGATGGTGATGGGGGAAATTTTTTATGGCTGTTGAACTTGGAGATATTTTTAATTCTGCTGTTAATAATAGTCTTTTTAGGAATAAGGGGGTTTTGCAGGTTCGTTATACTCCTGAGTCTATTCCGCATAGAGATGAGCAAATTAAGGCGATTGCTTCTATTTTGGCGTCGGCGTTGAGGGGAGAAAGGCCGAGTAATTTGTTTGTTTATGGGAAGACAGGGACAGGAAAGACGCTTTCGGTTCAGTATGTCTGTGATGAGTTGAATAAGAAGGCGAAGGAGATTGATGTTGATGTTAGGTTTGAATATTTGAATTGTAAGTTGAAGAAGGTCGCTGATACTGAATATCGGGTTTTGGCGGCGTTGATTAGACAGCTTGGTGGGGAGATTTCTGCTACGGGTTTGCCGACGGACCAGGTTTGGGCGAAGTTTATAGAATTGGTTGATAAGAAGAAGCAGTTGGTAATTTTTGTTTTTGACGAGGTGGATCAGATGATTAAGAAGATGAATGATACTTTTTTGTATTCGTTTACTCGGTTGAATCAGGAGTTGAGTCAGGCGCAGATTTCTATGATTGGGATTTCTAATGAGGTGACTTTTTTGGAGAACATTGACCCGAGGGTTCGGTCTTCGCTGGGGGAGGAGGAGTTTGTTTTTCATCCTTATAATGCGATTCAGTTGCAGGATATTTTGAATGAGAGGTGTACGGTTGCGTTTAAAGAGGGAGTTGTTGCTGACGGGGTTATTGCGAAGTGTGCGGCCTATGCGGCGAGGGAGCACGGGGATGCTCGGCGTGCTTTGGATTTGTTGAGAATTGCGGGCGAGTTGTCGGAGCGTGAGGGGGAAAAAGAGGTTGGTGAGGAATATATTGATTTGGCTAATTTGAAAATGGAGCGTGATAAGATTTTGGATATTGTTGAGGGGGAGCCGAAGCAGTTTAAGTTGGTTTTATATTCGATTATGCATTTGACGAAGGGAGTGAAGGATTCGGGCGAGAGGTTTTATACGGGGGATGTTTATAATGTTTATAGGGATTTTTGTTCTCAGACGAAGACGGACGTTTTGACTCAGAGGAGGATTTCTGATATTTTGGCGGAGATTGATATGTTGGGGTTGATTAATGCGAAGGTGATTTCTAAGGGTCGGCATGGGAGGACGCGGGAGATTCGGTTGTCGATTCCTTCAAATTTGTTTGATAAGGTTGAGGCTATACTTGTAGATTCGTTGGGGATGTAGTTGAGGATATAAATTTTTATAAAGTGACGTCGTAGACGCTTATATTTAAGTTCTATCCCAATAAAACTTAAAAAGGGTGGTGGTTTTTTTGTTGTGGAGGGCAGGACTCATAAGTCTGTAGATCTCTCGTTTGTAAAATGGTGAATTCAATATTGAAGTTGTGTGCGGAGAAAAAGATTCTTTTGGATAAGGAGGTATTTGGGATGTTGAGTGATTTGGACGAGGGGGTTGCGTTGGAAGTTGTTGGAATTTTGGAAGAGGTTGGTGGGGGAATAGTTACGAGGAAAGTTTTTGATGAGCATCCTGATAAGTTTGGGAAATTTTTTGGTGTTGTTGAGAATGTGAAGGGGGAGGGTGTGAAGTTATTATCGGCTTCGGAGTTTAAATCTGGGAGAATCGGTGTTAATGATTTTGTTCGGCATTTTCGTGCGAGGTTTGAGGCTATTAAGGGAATTTTGGAAAAGAAGGATTTGGATAATTTGAGTTCGCTTCGGAGGGTTGGGGTTAATGGTGGGGTTTATTCTATAATTGCGATGGTTACGAGTAAGAGGATTACGAAGAATAAAAATTTATTGATTGATGTTGAGGATTTGACGGGGAGGTCTATTGTTTTGGTTAACCGTGATAATAAGGATTTGTTTAAATTGGCCAACGAGTTGTTATTGGATGATATTGTGGCGTTTCGTGTTTCGGGTTCGAGCAAGATGTTGTTCGTTAATGGTATTGTTTTTCCGGAGGTTTCGCTTGAGAAGGAGAGGTGTTGTGATTTTGATGAGTATGTTGCTTTTAGTGGGGATTTTCATGTTGGGTCGAAGATGTTTTTGGAGAAGAATCTTTTGAAGTTTGTTGATTGGATTAATGGGGAAGTTGGGGATGCGAGGCAGAAGGTGATTGCGCGGAAGATTAAGTATTTGTTTTTGACGGGGGATAATATTGATGGGGTTTCGCATTATCCGGGGCAGGAGAAATTTTTGAATATTAAGACTTGTCGTGAGCAGTATCAAAAGGTCGAGGAAATTTTGAGGAAGATTCGGGGGGATGTTCAGATTGTGATTTGTCCGGGGCAGCATGATGCGGTTTGGGTAGGGGAACCGCAGGGTGTTATTTCTGAGAAGTGGGCTCCGGGTTTGCATAGAATGGAGAATGTTCATTTGGTTCCTAATCCGGCGTTGGTTGAGATTGATGGGGGCTTTAGGATTTTGATGTATCATGGGGCGAGTATTAATCATTTTATTAATGAGATTCCTAAATTGCGGGTCGCCGGTAGTGGGTCGTCGGTAGCCGGTGGAAATCATGGGAAGCCGACGCGTGTTGTTAAGGAAATGTTGAAGCGTGGGCATCTTGCGCCGACTCATGGTTTGATGGATTATGTTCCGTCTGGAGATAAAGATGCAATGGTAATTGATACAGTTCCTGATATAATTGCGACGGGGGACCAGCATCGGGCGGAGGTTGATGTTTATAATAATATTTTGTTGGTTGCGAGTTCTTGTTGGCAGTCGATAACTCCGTTTGAGGAAAAGATTGGGAATGTGCCGGAGCCGTGTAAGGTTCCTTTGTTTAATTTAAAGACGAGGGAGATTAAGATTGTTGATTTTAGTGATGATGAGATTAGGTGGGAAGAGGGCGATGATTTGATTTGTAAGTTGGGGGTGAAAGATGAAAATAGCTGTTGATATAGATGATGTGGTTGCAAATTTCATGGAGACATTTTTGGTTTATTATAACCTAAAGATGGGGAAGAGTGTAAGAATTGAGGAGGTGAAGAATTATGATTGTAGGGTTTTAATGGAGGACCGGGTGGAGTTTGTTAAGTTTGTCAGGGGATTTTTT
Source organism: Candidatus Woesearchaeota archaeon (assembly GCA_964476225.1). Lineage (GTDB taxonomy): Archaea > Nanobdellota > Nanobdellia > Pacearchaeales > GW2011-AR1 > JAGVXH01. The sequence continues at coordinate 8,939 of CAYYYV010000018.1, forward strand.
GAATCTGAGTATTTTGCTGGTGTAGGGTTAGAGAGAGGTGCATTCGAAGGGATTAATTTTTTAGACGATAACCATGATGTTATTTTTATAACAAGTAGACCTGAGGATTATGCGGAGGGAACTAAGGCTTTTTTTAAAAAATACTTTCCCGAGAGAGATTTCGAAATTTTGTTTGTCGGCGGGAATGATTTTAAGGGGGATAAGGGGGCGGTTTGTAAAAGATTAGGGATTGACTTGATAATTGATGATAGTTTTGAGAATTGTGCGGACTGTGTGGGTGTGGGGGTTCGGTGTATCTTGCTTAGTAAGCCTTGGAACGAGGGATATGAAAATGAGATGGTTGCTCGTTGTGACGGGTGGGGTGATATCATTAGTGAAATCGGGAACATGGGGATGTATAGGTGGAATACTGGGGAGTATTTTGAAAGTTTGAGCGAGGGGGTTGGGCGAGAGTATGAGGTTGCGAATCGGGCGCGGGCTGTTGGCTTGGATCCAGTTAGTAGGGTTGAAATTCCGTTGGCGATGACTATGGCTGAGAAATGTGTTGCTTTGATTAGTACGGTTTATCCGAAGTTGCCGGTTGAGAAAATTGCGGGAAGGATTTTGGAGCTGGAGTCGCAGTATGGGCAGTTGGATACTACTGTTAGCTTTGTTATTGCGCGGGAAGTTGCGGAGGAAAAGTTTTGTAAGTTTAAGGATGAGCTTGAGGCTATTGATGCGGGGATTAGGATTGGTTTTGCTTATATGACTTTAGGAGTTGTTTCTTGTCCTATTGAAGGTTATACTGGGTTGAAACTTGGGAAGACCAAAGATGGTAAGGATTATTTTATTGCTAGTTTTAGTGGTCCGATTCGTGCGGCTGGGACGACTTCGATTTGTACTTCTTTGA
>CAYYYV010000019.1:0-9711 GCA_964476225.1 Candidatus Woesearchaeota archaeon
CACATCCACTTGTATCAAAATCACAAGAAGAGCAATCTAAACTTCCAGAATAATATTCCAGACTGCTACAGGTCTCTCCCCTCAAATCGCTTCCATCACATTCCTCAGCCCCCTCCGCAACATCATTATCACAAATAGCACCACAATCTGCATCATTATTATTATTACATCCAGAAGGGCAACATCCCTCAACCGCACCACAAGAAGTTATAACCGTATTTGAACACGAATTTCCATCACAACTATCCACCGTACAATTATCATCGTCATTACAGAAAGAATCCTGAACACATTCAAAACAACCACCACTACCGTCACATTCCCCTAAACTACATGATTTACCCAAAATAGAATTAACATAACCATCATTAGTAACATCCTTACAAATCTGAGAGCTCACATTCGCCTTCCCAGAAAGATAAATCAAAGTTCCCTCATCCACAAGCTCATCTTTATCAATATCCCCATCAGGTAAATTATCTAACTCACTCGTAATAGGTTTTGACTCCAGTCTATTTTCCCCTCGCCCAACAATCCCCGCAACACTAACACTCTCCGGCGACCCAGAAACACTTAAATAATAAGTTTTAGCCTGATTTGATCCGGGAATAGGTAATTTAGTAAATTTTTCCGAATTTCCCCCAACAACAACAATCAATTCAATATAATTAATTTCTTGATTAGTATCCGGACCCCTCTTAACCTGCACACTCAACAAACCACTATCAGGATCATAAACCGTATAGCCCGAAGATGTTATAATACTAAATCGCACATCAAAACTTTCAAAATCAGCATTCTCATTAACCATCGGAATAATCGCAACCCATATAATTGCAACACCAGCAACAGTAATTAAAACAATCAAAACTGTAGCAACAATAGCAGAAATACCTCTTTTTCTCGAACTTACTCCCTATTCGTCACCATCTTCAAATTACTATAGAATTATATTATTTAAATGTTATGAAAACAGTTAACGCAATAATTATCTCAATATGGGGTTAAAATATTCAAACTATACGTCCAAAACAACTTCCGAAAAAAACTCCCCACCTTTCTCATAAACTTTCATCTCACTATATGTCACAGCCTTAACATCATTAGTAAATTTATAGTTCTTAGCAGAATCTCCCACGACAACCGCCTTCAACTCAAAAGCCTCTTTATCAATTGCAATCTCCTTAACCGACGAAACCAAAAAATCTTCAGCATCCAATAAAAACAAAAACTCCTCCAAAAAATTATAAAGCAATTCCTCAAAATCTTTTCCCTTAACACTAAAACTCCTCTCCTCGCTCTCAAGAATCTTAATATCCCCACGAATAACCTCATTCATAGCATCCGCAGCAGAACTAAAAGCCTCTTCAAAACTCGAACCCTTAGCCAAAAACTTCACATCAGCAGTATGCTCCAAAAACTTATATGACATAAAAAAAACAAGATTCAACCCTATATAACATTAACTTTTCCACAATCCGTGAACATTAAACTTCCAAATCTGCCCTCGACTCGTCATCTTCCCCTCCCCTTCCGACCACTGCTTACTGCCAACTGCTTACTGCTTACTGGCAAAGCCCCAGTCTTCTTCTTAGCAATCAAAATAAAAACAACCAAAGAAAATAAAAAAACCACCAAAAATTTACTAACTTCCTCAAACGGAGAATTCATAACATCAAAATATTGAGAAGCAAAAACATTAACACCAACCAACAAAATCAAAGCAACCCAGCCCTTCCAATTAATAGGAACAAATCCCCATCCCGATTCAACATTCGTCCATTTACGTTTGAACCAATAATTTCTCGCCACCTTTTTTTTCTTCACCATCTAATAATTCTCACACAAGACTTCATAATACTCACGAGCGTGCTTACATGCAGGACAAACCTCAGGAGCCTCCTCACCCTCCTCAACATAACCACAATTCCCACACTTCCACTTCACATCCTCGCCCCTCTTAAACACCCTCTCATCCTGCACATTCTTCAATAGTTTCCTATACCGCCGCTCATGATAACCCTCAACAACCGCAATCTCCTTAAACGAATCAGCAACATCATCAAATCCCTCTTTCTTAGCAACCCTTTCAAATTCGGGATACAACCCAAACCACTCCATCTTCTCTCCATCGGCCGCAGCCAACAAATTTTGCTTAGTAGTTCCAATACGACCTGCAGGATAACTCGCTTGAATCTCAACATCGCCCCCCTCCAAATACTTAAAGAAAACCTCCGCATGCTCCTTCTCATTCGCCGAAGTCTCTAAAAAAATATTACTAATCTGAACAAATCCCTCCTTTTTAGCCACCGAAGCAAAATAAGTATACCTATTCCTTGCCTGGCTCTCTCCAGCAAACGCCTTCAATAAATTCTTCTCAGTCTCACTTCCTTTCAATTCCATAACAAACAGAAATCAATAACCTTTTTATACATTTGGAAACTATGTTCATTATGAAAAAAATCCCCCAAGACATCATCGGAAACATAGCAATCCTAAAATTCCCAAGAAGAACCCTATGGATTACAAAAAAACTCAAAGCAAGAAAATTCCTAAAACAAAATAAAACAGTCACAACAGTCCTAGAAAAAACCGAAGGCTTCTCAGGAAAATTAAGAACTCTCAAGACAAAACACCTCGCAGGAATAAAAACAAAAAAAGCGACCTACAAAGAAAACAACTGCATCTTCAAATTCAACATCGACGAATCCTATTTCTCACCAAGACTATCCAATGAAAGAAAAGTAATCTCCGACGAAGTAGCAAAACTAACCAAAAACCAAAAACCAAAAACCAAAAACACGAAAAACAAAGTTTTTCGTATTCTCGTGATGTTCGCAGGAATTTCCCCCTATCCAATAGTCATTGCTAAAAAATTAAAACAAGCTAAAAAATTATTCCACATCTACGCCAATGAACTAAACAAGAAAGCAAACATTGAAGCAAAGAAAATAATAGCCCTAAACAAACTCCAAAAATATATAACATTAGTTCCAGGCAACGCCAACAATCTCCCAACTCGACTACTCACTACTCACTACTCACTACCCACTGATAATATCAAAACTAAAGATTTCGATATTATCTTAATGCCAAGACCAAATCTCAAAGATACTTTCCTAAAAACAGCACTAAAACTTTCCAAAAAAGGAACAACAATTTTCTATCACGGCTTCGGAAAGAAAGAAGAAGTTCTAAATGAAATAAGAAAAAATACAAAAGAAAAAATAGGTAAAATCAAAATAAGAAAAGCCGGCGACATCGGACCCTATATCTATCGTTGGCAAGCTCAATTTAAAGTTAAATAATTAAGCAACTGCTGGTAACTCCGAAAGAAAATTCGCCAAATCCTCTACCGTCTTAACTTGTTCAAATTCTTCCTCTTTGCCCAAAAGATCATCCCCTCTCGTCTTTTCAATCTGAGAAAGTAATTCCAAATATCCCAGGGAATCAAACCCCATTCTACAAGAAAGGCTCATTTCCCCTGTCATCCTCCTTAATTCCAATTCTCCAATTCCACAACCATACAAAACCATAGCAACATCGGCATAATTTGAGGGAACCTTCACAACTTGACCTTCCATAAAAACTATTAATATTCTCTGTTTATAAAGATTACTACTTTAAAGTAACTTGTAGATAGCCCCTACACCACATCATCTCTACAAACAAGATAATCAATTATACCTCTTATCAAAAGAACAAATTTCCTCGAAAAATCCAACTCTCCTTCTGGCATCCCCACACCAATCCTAATAGCATCATCCTCATCGATATTGATATCAAATTTATACTCGAGGTTACTAAGAAGCTCCAGACGATCTAAAGAATCAATGTCTACAGTATCAGTTTCTTCCCAAGGACATATGCACGACTCTCTAAAATATCACAAACCCTCTTCCTAATCCCTTCTCTAAATCTATAATATTATCCTCAGTCCAACGCTCGTCAGCACCCAATACCATAAACATCCATCCCCCAACCCTTAAAAAAAATTATTATACTACAGTCCCTCATCACCCTTCTTAATAGCCGTTGGAGCCTCTCCCCCATGCCAAGTAAACCGAGGTCTAACTCTCATAGGATAAATCCTCTCCGAATTATCATCCAAAATAATCGCAGAACCTTTCAGATGCGGCAACCCGTTCAACTTAGAAGAAATACTCTCATACATATACGACTGCGTAATATCATTCAAAGCATCAACATCCAATTTAGCCGTCACCCTGTGTGAAATAACAATATCCGATTGCGTCATCGCATCAGTATGAATCCTACCAGGTTGCTGCGTAGCCATAACCATAGAAATCCCGGGCTGACGCCCCTCACGAAGCAACTGAACCAAAGCATCAGTCGCGGGTGTTTTTCCCTCTCTCGGTAAAAACTCATGAGCCTCATCAATAAAAATCCAAACCAACGGCATCTCCCTCTTCACACGATACCGAGCATAATCCGCCCCATGTTGCACCGCCTGAATCTCCTCATCCTTCCTCTCTGCCATCCTCGCATTAAAAATCTTCTTCGAAACCAAACCAATAATCAAAGCCCGCACATTAAAAGTCCCAAGCGAAGCATACATAGACAAATCAATAACCGTCGTAGACCCCGCACTAACCAAATCCCTGACCGAAGTTCCCTTCTCTTCATCAAAAACCCGCCAAGTCTTAGCCGCATCAAAAAGAGCCATAGCAGAATTCTTAACCTCCTGCGAAATATTCTCAGCCCGATTAATCAAATCAGAAATATCCTTAAACCCAAAACTCTTCTTGCTCCCAACTCCCAACTCCGAACTCCTAACCTCTTCTCGAAGAGAAGATATCACCGACTCCATAACAACTGCAATCGGATCAGTAAACTTCAACTCAAACAAAGTCACCCAATCCGTCGGCTCAAGCTCACTAATCTTAATCGCAAACTCCGCATCAACATCAACACCCTTATCTTTATATTCCTGATAATAACCAAACGGCGCAAAAACCCGCATCGACACATTCTTCGCCTCAAGCCCCCACTCACTCAACAAATCCGCATCCTTCTGATTCTTATATTTCATAGTCCAAAAAATCCCCATCGTATCAAAAATCAAAGAAGCAATATTCCCCGACTCCTCAACACCCAAATCCGACAACGACTCAGCCATCGTACCAATTGTATATGATTTTCCCGAACCTCTCTTACCAGAAATCAAAACAACATGACTTCGAGCAACATCCATATAAATCGGATTCGACAACGAAGTATAATTCCCCATCGTCACAAAACTCTTCCCGATAAAAGCAAGCCCCCTCTTCCCGAAAACCTTCTTATCGCTTTCATTCCTCCCAATAACAACATCAAATGGCATACAACAAAAACAATATTCAAATTAATAAACCTTCTCAAAACGTATACCCAACCAAGCCCCGGCGCGAAGCACTTACCATCGTACGCAAAGCGTGCTACCCCCGGCAAAGCCTACCATCGTCGTCAAAAACGACTACCATCGGAAACAAAGTTTCCCAACAAATCCTACCGCTTTTCCCAAATAAAGAACACCAACTTCTTAGGAACACTAGAAGATACACGATTCGTTCCATCCCCCAACTCAGAAGAAATAAAAATATCCTCGACAAAAACATCTTTATCAACTATTTCTCGGACAACCACTTCATCAAGAATTTTACAATGGTCTGAACTTCCCATCTCACAAACCTGCAAAGAAAAATTAAAAGCCTCAGGAACCTTGCCATCAACAAATTCATATATTATACTAAAATTTCCATCATTCACATCCGAATCATCATAAGTATTCAAAACCGCCAACCTCAAATCAGTTCGAGAAGAAATATCCGCAAGAATCTGCCTCTGTAAACTATAAAAATAATCAGCCGGTTCAATCCCCCTATCAATCTGCTTAGAATAAACAACAACCAAAACCCCAGCAACCAACATAACCGCTATAGTAGCTTCCAGAATACGAATCCACCCCCTCTTATTATTTACCATATTTTCAAAGTAAACCTCTCATTACTAAGTTTCCCATCTTCATCTAAAACCTCAACCACATAATCTTGCGCCATAACTTCAACCGAAGTAGGAATTCCAAGATGAGGCTCCATAAAAATATCAGACAAACTCTCAGCAACAATCGCAAAATCAAAAACAGCCGGAACCTTCAAATCGCTCCTCAGCCCCTCATAATCCGTAAGATATCTATCAGTCATATTCTGCAAAGCACGATAAGAAACAACCCTCCTATCAAGGGGTTGCCCCAACTCATAATCATCCAAAACACCACATCCACCAATCCCATCATCCACAAACTCAGGAGAAATAGCAACCCTAAAAAAATTACTTATATTATTAACATACAAGTCAGAAGTATCAATTTTAGAAGCCGCCTCGCTCCCAGACAAATTCGTCACATAACTATCAGTCAACGCATATCTAAAAATCCTTCCTGGCAACTCAATCTTAAAACACTCCTTGCCTCCAGTATAATTAGCCTTCAATACCACACTAGTCAAATTAGTATGAACCTCCTCCTCAAAAGAATCGTAAAGAGCCCTAATAACCGAACCCGACAAAGTCGAAGTATCCTGCGGCTTCAAAACCATAAACAAAAAAAACACAAACCCAACAAAAAACACAAAAGAAAATATCATTTCAAAATGCGCCGCACCCTTCTTATTATTCAATAACCCTCTCATATTCATAGAACCTTTCTCTCATTTAAATAACTAACGAAATATAGCCTTAGCCCCAGTTGTCACAAGCAAAGTCAACGCTATCAAAATAAAAGAATGTTTAAACCCACTTTTAATACTCCCCTCAGCAATCTTCCCAATCACAAGCCCCGCAAAAAAAGACTGCACCAAAAGCATAACAAACAACGGCATCGAAAATTCACCAGGATCAATACTCTTAGTATTAATAGCCAAACCCTCGGTCCCACCCAAATCCGAAACCAACGGCAAAATCTTAAATTCCAAAACCAACATAATAATAATAAACACAAAAAAAATCATATAGCCCTGAGTCACCAAATTAGAAATCGAAGCCTTCCTCTCTTTCCTCAACTGTTCAATCTGATTAACCGAACTAGCAACCGAATCCAAAATAGTTTCAATCTTGCCCCCAGCTCTTTCAGCCTCGCTAATCAAACCAACAGCCCTAGAAATAACCTTACTTTTCGTATCCACAGCAAAATTATTAAGAGCCATCGTCAAAGTTAATCCGACAGATAACTGATTCGCCAACTTCTGAACATGCGGAGTTAATGAACCATAATTTCTATTTTTCAAATTAACAATAGCCTTACTAATCGGCGCACCCGAACGAACAGTCTCGACCAAATCCCGCACAAACGCCAAGAACTTTTCCTCCTTCTCTTTCTGCTTACTCTGCCCAAGAAGAAAAGAAATCATAAATGGCAACAACCCCGCAATCAAAGATATCACCGATAAAAAATACGACATATTTGTAAATCCAAATATAAGAAAAGACCCAAGTATTCCCAATAACCCGATTCCAGTTCCCAGCCAATGCATCTTTTCAAATTTCATACCTTCTCACCACTAACACGTTTAATAAATTTCATTAACATCACTGCCAATTTATCCGCTTCATCCTCTAACCCTTCAAACTCTCCCACCTTCAAATACCCCAACCTCTTAGCAATCATCAACTGACACCCCACCTCCTTAATACTCCCCAAAGCATTATACAAAAAAGAAACGAAATCCTTATCAGTCCTACGACCACAACCCTCCGCAATATTAGAAGCAACACTAACGACAGCCCTTCTAATTTGAGAAGTCAATCCATAAATCTCATCCCTAGAAAATCCGGCAGTAACACTATAAATCTCCTCAACTAAATCCATAGCATTCTTCCAAACATCTAACTCTTTATAATTCCTCACCATCTCAATATTCCAAATCGTCCATTATTTATTAACCTTAGTAGCATCAACCAAATCGGGCGAAGCCCTAACCGGTAACCGGTAACCGGACACCCGCCACCGTGTAAGCGACAAAATAGCTTACACCTTAGGTTGCTTCATATTTAATACCACCATAAAAATAATATTCACAATAACAATACCAATAATACTCAACGACAACAGCGTCGTAATACTCAATCCACCAACCCCAAGACCAGCAACATTCATCACAATAAACATCATCATCAAAACCAAAGGAGCCGCAATCAAAATAGAAATATAAACATCCATAAAAGTTCCAGCCAAATCAGAATACTTCTGCCTCTCCAACTTATAATCAAGCAAAAAATTCTCAGACTTTTTCTCGAGATAAGTTTTCAAAGCCCCACCCGTAGCGATATTCGTAGCCAAACCCGAAAACAACTCGGCCAACTTTTTATTAGAAGTCCTACTCGCAACATTTTTCAAAGAAGTAATCAAATCATAACCGTAAACTTCAACCTGCGTAAGCACCTTCCTTATTTCTTTCCCAATATTAGGATACTCCGTAGAGGTCGCAATAATCTTAAAAATTTTCGTAGGTTCAATATTTGAACCAGCAATCGCAGCCATATGAATCGTAGCGAAAGGCAATTCTCCAGAAATTTTCTTTTGAACAGAACTAGCCTCACTCGCAGGATAAAGATAGAACGCGGCCAAGGCCAAACCCGCAAGCCCGAACGGCAAAACAAAATACATCCAATTGCCCAAACTAATAAACATCAATAAAGCGAAAACCAAAAGGCCAATTCCAAAAGCAATAAACATCGACATAATCGCCATAGACAAATAGCTCGACAACAAAAATCGAATATTCGCCTTCTTCAAATCCCTAGACAAACTATCAAACTGAGGAACAAATTTATCAGACCATTTTCTAAACATTTTATTTGAAAACCTAACATATAAACTTGGCTTATGAACCAGCGTCCCAGAATCTTTCGCCTTCATCCTACTAATCCCAAGCAACGCCCCCTCCGACATTTTCAACTTCTTCAAAAATTCCCGCTTATCATCCTTATTAATCGTAATATACCTCTTCTCCTTAGTCGCCGGAGAAACATAACTCATCTTAACAACCTTTTTCTTAACAGCCACAACAGACTTACTCTTAACAATTTTACCAGAAACAACACCTTCCTCGGCAAACTTCTTAATCGGCGACCATTCCTTTAACAACTCAGGCACCGCTTTATTCAACAAAACCAATTGATCCGACAAGGCCTTCAAACTAGAAACATAAAAATCAACATTACTCGCATCATTCTGCATACCAACCTGAATCGCATACATATCCGCAACAATCTTCTTCTCTTGCTCCAAGTTTTTTTTCAAATCTTCAAACATTTTTCACTCCCCCGAATAAATGGTTGCATGAAAATTGTTTACAATTTACTTCAAACATCTTCCATCATCACGTGCTCAATCTGCTTATGCAAATCAAAAATAAACGTCCTCAATTTATTTGCTTCATCATTCCTATCCCCCGCGACAGCCTCCTCCAAACGCAAAACCGCATCATCCATAGAATTAACTAACTGCCCGACAAATTCAACGTCCACCACCATATCACTCCAAAGAAACCCTCATTTATTAATGTTACATTCGGCATATATATTTCAAACAATTTTGATCCTCAATAAAACCCGAGTTAGCAATGTTAATTCTTAATAGGCTTAGACGAGGCGCGAGGTTGCGTGGCGTATTAACATACGCGAGCGTTCTCGCAACGAAGTATAAGTCGTTAA
>CAYYYV010000020.1:0-4530 GCA_964476225.1 Candidatus Woesearchaeota archaeon
CTCCATTTATTTTTATTTTCCATTTTGTTGCCCAAGTCCCGGCGCAAAGCGCCTACCCTCGCGACAAAGTCGCTACCATCGGCAAAGCCTACCATCGTTGCCAAAGCAACTACCATCGGAGATAAAATCTCCTCGAATGCCCAAGCCCCGGCGCAAAGCGCCTACCCTCGCGACAAAGTCGCTACCATCGGAATCTTCGATTCCTACCACCGTTGCCAAAGCAACTACCACCGGCGATAAGTCGCCTCGAAGGCGACAAGTAGCCTCGAAAGGCTACATACGTTGAACGTACCCACGCTTGGGTCGGAAAAGGTCGCCCGACTTGAGCAGCTTCCCAACAACCTCATCAACCTCAGCCTCGCTAACCTTCCCATCCAAAGCCTTCGCAATATCCTCTATCGGAATCAATTTCCCAACACTCTTCTCCAATTCCTCAAGAGCTTCCTGCACATAATGAATCTTATTCCGCGCCGAAGCCCCAGTCCCCGTAATCTTATCAACATCAAAAGTCTTCGTATTCTCATCATACCCAACCTGCATCAAATAACTCTTCGTCAACTCAATCGCCGCAATCGCATCTTTAACTTCAACAACGTTAGATAATCTCATCCTCGCATGCGCCTCAGACAAACGAACCATCGCCTCCAACTGCCTCGCTCCAATCGGAATCGGCTTCGAAGGACCCTCCCCCATCTGCGGCATATTCCGAAGCCCAACATAAAAATCCTTCATAGCCTTAACCGCACCCTCGGTCAAAACCGGGTCAAACTTCTGCTTAGCATACGAAATATATTTCTTCAACAAATCATTATCAATAACATCATGCTTCGCCACCTGCCGATGCTCCAACAAAACATGGTCCGCAATCGCCGAATCATTCTCCCGACTCGGAATATCCCTCATAATAAAAATCGCATCAAATCTACTCAACAAACTAGGAACCAAATTAACCTGTTTCGGAATCGACTGCAACGGATCAAATCGCCCGAACTTAGGATTCGCCGCCGCAAGAACAGAAGTCTGAGCCCTCAAAGTCGCCTGCACCGTCGCCTTAGAAATCGTAATCGTATTATGCAAAATCATACCATTAGAAACAAAAGTATGATGAGGTTCAACCGTAACATCATAAACCCACTTCCCATCCCCTTGAGCCTTCGAAACTTTCTTTATCTTCATCCATCGAGCATAGCCAAAAGCCAGCTTTTTAATCCCCTCCAAATCCTTCCGCGTTTCCGCATCTGCTTTATCAAGATACTTCTCCGCAATCAAAACCAACTTCTGCAAAAACTTCCTCTGCTTCTCGGCCCCCAAATCAATAGAGTGCCCAATCTCCTTGTTCATCGAAATCCCAAGCTTTCTATAAATCCCATAAATCTTATCAGTACAACCAGGAATCAAATCCTTAATAGTCCGATAAGTCTTAGCCCTCTCGCAATACTCCTTCAATCGAGCTTTTTTATGTGAAGATAAAAAACTAATTCTCATCAAAAAGTTCGACAAATTCTCCTGCCCAGAAATATCCAACCTCCAAACATTAGAAGTTTTATCCTCAAAAATAGAAGATGTAATCTCAAAACGCAAAAGCAAATCACTAACCTGCTCAAGCATCCGTTTATTTTCTCCAACAAGAGTAGCTCGACATCCACCACCCTTAACATTAACAACAGTACCGTCCCCATCAAAAAGCGCCCGAATCAAATACCGAACATTCGCATTAGGAAAACTCATAACACTCTCAGGAATCTTATTCTCTTTACACTTCTCCATCAAACTAAAATCTAATTCATTAAAATAATCAACAACCTTTTTAGAAACAACTCGAACTGCCATCTGCTTATCCCGACGAGTAACCCCGACCTTAATACCAAAGTACTTCTCAATAGAATTTTTATAATCATTAATCAAAGACTCATCATTATTCCAAAATTGAATCCCATTCTTCTTCCCACGGTTCAACTCATAACACCCATCACTAATATGATAACCAAGAATCTTACACAAATAATCATTCTTCTTCTCATAATCCACAGATTCAATATCTATCTTAGACGGTACAGGAAAAAACATTCCCTCTTTCAATGTTTCAGCCGCAACCTCAATAATTTTTCCATCATCAACCACAAAACAAGGATGCTCAGGAGTAACTTTAACCTTCCGCCCATTGCTAAGCTCAATCTCAACCATCTCGCTAGGAGCCACATGTCGACTGACCCTATCAACACCCATAACAAAAGAATTATCAAAGTCAGTGGAAACAATCTTCACTCCATCAATATTCAAGACCTCACAATTCTTACCTTTCAAAATATTAGAAGAATTCTTCTTCATTAACTCATCAACAAATTTCCCAATCTTTCGAGAAGACCCGTCTGCAAATTGTATTTCCGTATCATAATGATAGCATTGCTGCTCCATCGCCTCATGCATCGCGCTCCGGTCCTCCTCATCCATCTTATCAAATTCATCAATACAAACAATCCCCTTATTCGCCAGAACAATCGCCCCCGCCTCCAAACCCCAACCCTTCAAAACATCATCCTTCACAACCGCAGCCGTCAATCCCGCAGCCGACGCAGATTTACCAGAAATATACCGAGCCTTCGGCGCAACTCCAGCGATAAAAGTAAGCATAACCGACTTCGCAACACCCGGGTCACCAACCAACAAAACATGAACATCCCCTCTCATCTTCGTCCCATCACTCCGCGTTTTCTTAACCCCACCAAACAACTGAAAAGCCAAAGCAGTCTTAACCGCAGTATGTCCCCAAATCGAAGGTGCAATACTCCCGACCATCTTATCCATAAAATCAGGCGAAGCCGCCAACTCTTTAATCGTCCGCTCATCCTCCTCGTCAATATCAACATCCTCAAAACTCTCCTCCAGCGGAATAATATTATTCGCCTCAATCGCCAAATCAAACCGAGTCAACATCGCCCCACTCGAAGCCGTAATCGCAATCTCCTTCAAAATCCCAATAATCTTAACCCGACTTCCGGGCGTCGTCCTCATCTCCATATTCGGGTCAACCAAATCTTCCTTCAAAAAAATCACCATCCTCTTCGGCTGCTCCCCCCCGTGCAAATTATCCGAAGCCTCTTCAATCGTAATCACCTGCGCATCAACCATATCCTTTGAAATTTCCTTAAAACCCCCACGCCGACCACACGAACACCTCGAAGGCTCCTTAAACTTCTTATCAATCTGCAAAACCGAAATAATCGTCCCACACGACGGACACTCAAACTTCGCATTCGTAACCAACGGTCGAACCTCAGACGCCTGCCGAACAATCCCCTCAATCGTAATCATCTTTCCCAAATGCTTCGACCGAATATTCCTAATAAAAAGGTCCTGCCCCTTCAAAATACTAACGAACCTCACCCTCGCATCATTCGGCGCCCACTCCAACTCCTCCAATGCAATCTCCAACAACTGAATCGTCTCCTCAGGCCTATCAATCAAGTTTCCAGCCAAATCCGGACTATGCGCCGAAAACTCCTCAAAATCAACATGCACGACCTTATTCTCCCCACTTATCCCACGAACAATATTTTTCCGATTAACCTCAAAAAATTCCTTAGCCTCACTCAACAATTCATCCTGATTAGAATCAACCACCTTAAGCCCATCTTCTACCCCAGCATTATTATCAACTTCTTCTTCCATGCAAAAATAAAGAAACCCCCACTTAAAAATAAATCTATGTTCCAAAGCATATGTTCGCCATCAATAGATTTAAATATAATAACCACTTAATAAATAAATGAATAAAAAGGCATTAGCCATTGCCGTTCTTGCAATAACATCAACTGGTTGCATAGAAACATATCATCGACCACACAGAGTTCGATCTACACCTTATCATACCCCATCACCTATAAGACGCCATACTTCAACACCACGATACGCCCCATCAGCACACACACCACCAAGAGGAACTTCTCACGGTTTTAATCCTCACAGTAGTAAATACAACAATGCCGATAGAAGGAAAATGGAAAATTACCAAAATAATCGAGACTTTGAAGCAAACAGAAGAAGAGCACAAGAACATTTCAGAAGACTAGGACATTAATTCACACCAAGAACAACTCATAGAAGATAATTAATTAAACACAAACTCACTTCGCCCAAAAATAATCTCCTCACTCGTCCTTCTATAAATCCCAACAAACTGCTCTCCACAAAACAAAGCAAAAAAGTCCCCTTCCTCCAAATCAGACTTCCCAACAACATTAGAACTAAACAACGGCTTCCCAATATGCAACGCTTTAATCGCACACTTCTCAACCTCAACAACCGGCAAAACCTTCCTAATCGCATCCTCAGCTGAAATCAACATCCCCTTCAACTTAGAATCATCCCCATCCTTATACTTATCAACTGCCGATTTAAAATCAAATAAATTAACTAATGTACTCTCATCAAAAATTCCCGCCTCAGTTCTCCTCAACTCTCCCATATGCGCCCCTCCAATCATCTCCCCCAAATCCGAACACAACTTCCTAATATAAGTCCCTCCCTCAA
>CAYYYV010000020.1:4630-9597 GCA_964476225.1 Candidatus Woesearchaeota archaeon
CCGATGCGGCGGCGTCTGCAAAATCTTCCCAACAAAATTCCCATCAATCAACCTCTGCAATTCCTTAATATCACATTCCTTGTGCGTCTCCAAAACCCCAACGTAACTCTTATCGTGTTTAATAAAATAATCCGCCAACTTACATGCCCTCCCCAAAGTCACAGGCAAAACCCCAGTCACCTTCGGATCCAACGTCCCCATATGCGAAGTCTTCTTCAACCCCAACTGCCTCTTAACAAATTCCGAAACCGAATACGACGTAGGCCCAGCCGACTTATCAATATTTATCAAACCAAAATTCAGCAAGTCCTTAATATCTTCCATATAAAAATATCAAACCAACACTTTAAATACATTTTTAAACATTAACAATATAAATATAACATGAAAAAAGAGGCAATAGTCTTAACAGTATTCATATTTTCTCTAATAATATTTATCTCTTTCATCTCGGCAGATTTCGTCGACGACACAACCACAACCCAAAACGTTACAGATTGCGGAACATTAAATACAACAGATGGGGTTTACACATTAAATCAATCACTTAATTCTTCTTTCAGTTGTATAATAATCAACGCATCAAATATAACACTTAACTGTGCTGGTTACAACATTACATACGGAAATGCAACAGGAGGTTTTGGGATTCTTATAAGTGGTGACGACGGTGAAACAGGATATGATAATATAACAATTCAAAATTGTATAGTTGTTCAAAATGAATCTGGGGGAGATGATGCTGCAATTCGTTTTGGAGCTGGTTCAGAAAATGGAGTTGCTTATAACAATACTCTTTTAATTTATGGTATAGATACTGTCGGAATTATGCTCGAAGATAACTCTATCAACGCCAATATCAGTTCAAATAATATAACTGCTTCTGGAAACGAATCCACGGCAATTATTTTAAGCGAAAATGGAACAAGTGCAGATGTTCGAAATAATGTGGTTACAACTTCTGGAAATGATTCTTCTGGAATTAAAATAAGCGATAATTCTTCAAGCAATTTGATTTATAATAATACTATCACAACCTCAGGAGATTGGAGTGCTACTGAGAATACAACACTGGGAGGAATCTTTTTAGAAGAAGGCAGTTTCAATGTAAATGTTAGTTCAAATAACATAACAATGGCGGGCTATAATACTGCAGGAATTTGGATATGGGGCTCTAACCACTCTGTGGATAATAATACTATCACTACCTCAGGAGAATGGGGTGATGGAATTTATATGTCTGATGGTTCTGGAACTAATTTGACTTCAAATACAATTGCAATTTCAGGAAATGCTTCTTATGGAATTTATTCCATAATGTCAGAAAATTCTTCACTCCTTTTTTATAATAATGTCATAACCACCTCAGCAAATTATTCTTATGGAATTCATCTACAAGGAGATAGCAATAATAATATTTCTTCAAACAATATAACAACATCGGGAAATATCTCTTATGGTATTTTTACCAATGAATCCCACAATAGCACAATAACAAACAATATAATTAAAACAGGAACAACAAATTCCTACACCCTCTACCTTATCACTTCATCAAACCAATCAATCTACAACAACATTTTCAACACATCAACAACCGGCTCCGGCGTTTATGTCACAAACAGCAACCTAAATTATTTCAACTCCTCAAGCACCCCGGCCACAAACATAGTTGGCTCAGCCTCCTACGGCGGAAACTTCTGGACAAACACAAACGGCAACGGCTACTCTGACTATTGCGCAAACACAGAAGCCAATTACTATTGCGACTCAACCTACTTAGTAGAATCTAATGGACCAAGTTACGACTACCTTCCCCTAACAAACTACCAAACCAACATCTCAACCTGCGCAACATTAAACGTCAAAAAAAGATACGACCTCAATCAAAGCCTATCCTCAAACGGAACTTGCTTCAACATAACAGCAAACGGAATTACCCTCGACTTCGCAGGATTCACAATAACAGGAAACACAACAGATTACGGCATTAATATAAGTGGATATAATAGCACAACCGTCCTAAATGGAACAATCTCAAATTTCTCAACCGGAATTTATCTTTCTTCAAGCTCAAGCAATTCATTCACAAGTATTTCTGTAAATAATTCTAAGCAAGATGCAATCATTTTAGCAGGAGCAACATCCTATAATAATAATTTTACGAGTATAAATCCAATAAATACAAACTCATCTCACTACGACATTAATTTTTCTACTGCAGGTATCGACGGAACATGGATTGAGGGTATTAATTTTGCAAACTATACATTTGCGGGAGTAGGAGGAAAGGTTAATTTCAAAAAACCAAGTTTTGGAGAAATTGTATTCTTGGAAGCAATAAATAGAAGCGGAACCGACCTCCACAGCGACGTTAACATTGAAAACAATTCAGTATTTGTCAATTCTTCCAGTAACTCAGGACTCAATAAAAGCGCAAACATATCTTTTTATACAGTATCTTTTACAAATCCTAAACCACAATATAGTTATGATAATTCGACATGGACAGATTGCACCACAACCACAAATCCTACCTGTGTTGAGTTTTCTTATACCGAGGAAGGAACTTTCAAATTCAACGTATCCCACTTTACCTACTTTAAGATTATTGAAACGCCAAGTACGGCAGAAGATGATGACGACGACACAACCACAGGAGGAGGAGGAACTCCAACTTATCGCCCAACAAAAGAACAACTCGTAGAGGGATATGCACGTACACTCTCAAAAAATACCAAAGTAAAATTCAATATTGAAGAAGAAGCCCACGAACTAAAAATAGACTCAATAAACAACACTAAAGTTCAAATAACAGTCACCTCAGAACCCCAAACAAAAATACTCGAAGTAGGCGACGAAGCAAAATTCGAACTCACCGGCGACAACATCTACGACTTCTCAGCCAAAGTAGAGTTAATCACAGGAACAAGAGCAAAATTATTAATGAAAACAATCTCAGAAAAAATTCCAGCCAGTGAAATTAACGATACCCAAAGTCAAGAAGCAAATGATGGAACACAAGAAGACGAAGACGCCAAGGAAAAAACACCACTTCATTATTATTGGATAATCATCCTAATAATCCTAATTATAATAGCCGTAAGTTTTTATTATTATTACAAAAAAAGGAAATAATTAAAAATCCCTCATCATATCATCATTCTTCTCTCAAAAACCCCAACCTCTCCCCTTCCTCAAACCTCTCAATTGCATATCTTAAAGTAGTCCGAGGTATACCAGAATAATTATCCCTCAAAAATTTCTTCAACAATTTCTCATCCCTCTTCCCAACCTCCCGTAACATCCACCCAACAGCCTTATGAATCAAATCATGCTTATCCTTCAAAAGAATCTTAGAAATCTTCAACGTATCAGAAAACTGCCCATCCCTAATAAAAGCAAAAGTCGAAACAATCGCAATTCTCTTCTCCCACAAATTATCACTCTTAGCTAATCTATACAAAATCTTCCTATCCTTCCGCTCCAACAAATAATCCCCAACAATATTCGGAGCCGACAAATCAACCAAGTCCCAATTATTCACACCCTTCGCATTCTCCAAATAAAAATCATAAACCACATCTTTATCTTTCTTATATTTCTCAATCAAAATCAAAAGAGCAACCAATCTCTTCTCATGAACTTTCGAGCTCAACAACTTTTTAACATCATTCAACGAAAGTCTCTCAACAGCCCCCTTCGCAACCTTCCTTATATTCGGAACACTCACTCCAAGAAAAACATCCCCCTCACCATACTGCCCCGGCCCCGTCTTAAAAAATCCCTGCAAAATTTTCGCCTTCTCCTCATCAGCAACCTTCTTCAAATCTCTTTTAATTTGCCTCATAAATATATATGGAATCCAAGATTAAAAACCTACTTCTTCAAACTCTTCCTAACCGGCATCGTCTTTTTCATATGCTTCCCCTGTGCCGTATGCTTCTCAGCCCCAGTCTTAACCTTAGCAACCTTCGCCGCCTTTTCAGCCCCAGCCGCCTTATCCTCTTTCTCTTCTTTTTTATCAGCAACGCCATCCCCATCCTTATCCTCTTTCTCGCTCTCTTCCTTCTTCTTACTACCCACTACTGACTTCTTACTACCAACTGCCAAAGCTCTAGCTTTGGCTTCCCGAGCAATCTTGAATCCAACAACAGCAGGAATCTCAGCCAACTCAACATAAACAATCCCATCAATCTTCTTCGCCTTGACCTTAACCTTATTCATCGGCTTCTTAATTCCCCTAAACCAAATCTCATTATTCAAATTAATATCAACCTTAACCTTATTCAAATCCCGGTCACGAACTTTCATATGCCTAACCATAAATTCCTTCAAAACCTTAACCGCCTTCTTCGCCCTCCGATAATGCGGAACATTCAAAACACCCTTTTTCAAAGGAACAATATATTCTCTCTCTAACTCAACTTTAGTCTCACCTTTTTTATGCTTAGAAACTTTCTCAACCGCAGGCTTAGATTCTTCTTTTTTCTTTTCAACCTTATCCTCAACCTTGCCCGCCTCAGAGGGTACTTGCGGAAGCGTCCCCTCAGCTTCAGCAATCGCCGCCTTGTTCTCAGAACTATCCTTAACATCATCCAACTTCTTAACCTTCTTGGCAGCCAAGTCCCCAGCGGAGCTGAGCTTTTCCGGATTCTTAGAATCCGAGCTCTTCCGATTCTTCGAATCGAGCTTCTCCACCGCAGGTGAGCTTTTCTTTTCCATTTTATCCTAGATGCTTCTTAGCAGTTTTCCTCGGTTTAATTTTCAAACTAGTCCTAGACCAACTCCTCTTAACATGCGTAATCCTCGACGGATGAACTTTCTTTCCCTTCCCAAATTTCTTAATAACTGTCCAAAACGGAGCCCACTTCGTCTGCCCCTGCGCTCTATCTAAATGCCTCTTCTTACTACTCGCCATCTTCGCTTTCCTACTCGCCATCTTCATTTACCTCATCTTTAACTTC
>CAYYYV010000021.1:0-6003 GCA_964476225.1 Candidatus Woesearchaeota archaeon
CCAAACTCATCAACGGCTCACCCCCCGTGATACAAACCGCATCCAACTTCCCAACCCTCTTCTCTAAAAAATCCAGAATGTCTCCCTCACTAAACTCACCCATCGCCAATTGCCCATTGCCCATTGCCCCGCCGTCATCTCCGATGACAAGCGCTGGATTATAACAAAACCCACAACGGAAATTACATCCATATAAAAAAATCGTACACGCAATCTCCCCCGGGTAATCAATCGTACTAACTTTTTGTAATCCTGATATCTTCATAATAAAAATAAACCTCCAACAAAAACAAAACAATTCTCATTTACCATGAAATCTTTCAATTAAAAATCTTATTATAAATAAGAATTAATCAGAACGAAAATTTGTCCTATCGCCAAACTCGGCCAATTTGCCTTCGTTCCATCGCGCAGTAGGCCTCAAATATCCTACAACCCGACTCCAGACTTCACACTTAGTTCTCGCCATTGGTATCACCCCCAATATTTAATTTAGAACCAGACCCCTCGACAACCGTAACAACATCCCCATCAACAGTAATCATCGGAGCAATAACCTTCGGCTTCTCAACAACATCTTCCCCAATAGCAACTTCCTCATCACTAACATCCGTCAAAATATCCTCATCAACAGAAGAAGACTCAGCCTCAGCCTCGGCAATCTCCAAATCACACTTCGGACAATACTCATGCTCTCCCGCCAAATACCCATGAATCGGACAAATAGAAAAAGTAGGCGAAATAGTAAAATACGGCAAATGATAATTACCACTAATTTTCTTAACCATTTTCTTAACAGCATCAATAGTCATTTTCTCCCCAACAAAAGTATGGAAAACGGTATTATGAACAAAAACCAAACAATCTTTTCCAGCCAAATAATTATGATTATTCTTAACCGTTAAATCATAAAACATATTATCCTTAGGCATAACCTTACTACATTTATTAACCCTAACAACCGGCAAATGCCTCTTTGCTCGATTAGAAACATCCTCCTTAATATTCAAAACATTAATATTAGCACAAAGTCTATCTTTAATCTTACTAAGATAATACTGAGGAATTCTCAACCGATAAGTCATTTTCTCATTTTCCCGTCGAGAAGTTTTATTATATTTACCAACATTAATCCCTGCAATAGAAAAAATTTCAAGCAAATCATCAGCAAGTTCAGAAGAAACCGTGCTATACTCCAAAGCTCCATCACGCTTATCAATGTGCCCATCGCTATCCATCAAGCCAGATAAAAAATCAAAAACATTATTCTCATTAAAATTATCCTTGACAAACCCAGGCACCTTCACATCATAAACCTTCTTCCCAGCAACAAAACCACACTTAAAGAAAAAATCCAAAACTTTTTTCTTAGAAGTACCAACCTCTCTCAAAACCTCACTCCTCTTATCATTCTTAATCACGGCAACATCTGCACCAAATTTCTCAAATAAAATCCTAGTAGCCTTTTTCAGAACTGAAACACTACTGCTAAAGAACCTCACACTATGCTTCTCAATATTATTCCCACCACGATTATCAACAAACTTAGAAATACATCCATCTCCAATAAAAAATCCTATCAACCACATCAAATCAGAATCGAGCTTTGTCTTCTTATCCGGATAAAGATTAAACGAATTCTGTAAAATATAATCTCCCTTCTCTAACTCATCCGCTCGCTTCTCAATAACACGATACTTGTTACTCTTCTGATATTCAACTCTACATTTTCCACTATGACGAAGATGATTGGCAAAACTCTTAATTCCTTTAACTTTTTTATTACAAATAGGACAAAAATTTTTAATCTCAATATTTTCCATAACAAAAAACGGATGCCAATCCGAAGTAACAATATCCAAATTTCCTTCACCTAAAACTCTAATTTTATCATGTTTCCGAACATCAATCTTCATAGCATCACTAACCTCATCCCATTCACTAACCCCCTCAACATTATTATAACTCAAAACCTTAAGAGGACTCAATTTCTTAAAATCTCTAACAATATCTTCAATCTTCAAAAGCCCCTTATTGGTCAAAACCTTATTCCCCTTCTCAACACAACCCCCCGTATATTTACATTGCAACTCATCCTGAACATCAAGCGCCTCAAAAACATCCTCAGTAAAATTCACAGGCAACTGCGACGAATTCGTATAATACGGCGCCGCCCCTTTCTGATAAGCATCCTCATTCGCAACAACAGCCCGACCAAACCTTTTCTTATCCGCCCTCGCAAATCTATAAGTCGTCCCCTCCCCCGGAGTCGCCTCCAAATTATAAATATTCCCAGTCTCCTCTTGATACTCCGTCAACCTATCTCTCATAAAATCCATAACCTTCAAAGCAAAAGTTCTCCCCTTCTCTGTCGTAATATTCTCACCCGGCATAAAATTCAAAATCGCCTCATTCATCCCCAAGAGCCCAATCGTCGCAAAATGATTCTTCCAATATTCCCCAAACCTCTGATGAACCTGTCTCAAATAAAACTTAGAATAAGGATAAAGTCCTATATTAGTAAAATTCTCAACCGTCTTCCTCTTAATCTCAAGACTCTCCTTCGCAAGTTCCATCAATCTATCAAGCCTCCCCAAAAAATCATCCTCATTCACAGACACAAAACCAAGCCTCGCCATATTAATAGTCACAACACCAATAGAACCTGTCAAAGGATTAGCCCCAAACAAACCCCCACCCCTCTTCTTCAACTGAGTATTATCAATACGCAACCGACAACACATCGACCGAGCATCCTCAGGCTTCATATCGGAATTCACAAAATTAGAAAAATAAGGAATCCCATACTTCGCCGTCATCTCCCAAATCAATTCATATTCCGGCTTATCAAAATCAAAATCCTTCGTAATATTATAAGTCGGAATCGGAAAAGTAAAAACCTGCCCAGTCGCATCCCCCTCAATCATAACCTCCGCAAACGCCTTATTAATCATCCCCATCTCCTTTTCAAAATCCTTATACGTTTCCATCTGCGGCTGCCCACCAATAATCACATGCTCACTCGCCATATAATCAGGCACATCCAAATCCATAGTTATGTTTGTAAACGGCGTATTCCCCGTAATAAACACTTTCCCATTTCTTCTTGCAATTACCGTCTCATTATCAGTATTAGGACACCAAATAACACCACTATAATCAACCTTCTCAACTTTCTGAATATAGGTATCTTCGTGTTTAATCAATCTCAAAACATAAATTAACTTCGTACCGATAGTAGGCTGCCTAGTCAAAACAGTAAAACCATACTCGGCACTAACACAAATTCTTTGTAAACCATCAAGAATATCCTTACTAGTAGTCGCAATCTTACAATCTTCAAAACCGTCCGCTTTCAAATAAGTATCCAAAAAAAGCTTCGACTGCCTACTGCTCAAATTACATAATTTCTCAGGAATAAAACTAACACAATTATCTACACCGAACATCTTATGAATCCTTCTAGAAGATGATGCATTCAATCTTATCATTTTAACACTGTCCCCAAAGGCAGGACAAGAATCTCTCACAGTATAATCCAACTCGAAATAATCAAGCAATTTTATTATCTCTTTATATTTACTAGGATTCTTAATCTTTGATTGATAAATCGTTACCCGCTTACAATGCCTATGCTTTTGATTTGAATTCTCAATAGTGCCCTCGGCAATCACCCATGCCAAAAGCTTAATCTCCTCATCAGCAATCTTCACATCACTTTTCAAATTCTTTCCAGCAATAGGAACAATAAACGGGGACTTTCTTTTCATGGTTTCTTCAACCTCCTCTAAATAATAATTTTCACCACCAAACTTCTTTCGAACAACCCTGTGCCCCGGAGAAATCAATTGGTCCTGAATTCTATTCTTCAAATTATACATCACACCCTTATATTGACGAGAAAACATTTTTTTAACCGGCTTATCCTCAATCTCCCCTTTAGCAACATTAAACGTCTTAATCATGTCTCCCTTCTTCAACCCATCATAGCCAACCCAACCACTCGGAGTCAAAATTTCAGTATCTTCAGACATACATTGAAATCCAACCCTCGTCGGCACAGCCAAATTAAAAACAAATTCCTGCATGCTCTGCTTAACCTGCTTGTAATCCATCTTGTCATACCTCACAAACGGCGCAAGCAAAGTATCAAAATTCGAAAACGCCTGAGCCCCCGCAGTCTCGCCCTGCAACGTATAAAAGAAATTAACCATCTGCCCCAACGCTGTTCTCAAATGTTTCGGCGGCTTCGACTCAACCTTACCCTTAACACCTTTAAACCCAACCGTCAACAAATCCTTCAAATCCCAACCAACACAATACGCCCCAAGAGAATCAACATCATGGATATGCAAATCATTAGACTCATGAACTTTACGAATCGCCTCCGGGTAAACTCTCCTCATCCAATAATTCGCAATAATCTTCGTCGTAATATAATTATTCAAACCCTGCAAACTGTAACCCATATTAGAATTCTCCTTAACCATCCAATCATTCAAACCAATATAATCATCAACAACTTCAATCGTATCAAACAAACCCTTAACATCCCTCAACTCCTCATGACTCTGCCGATAAAGAATAAACGCCTTCGCAACCTTCGCATGCCCCTCTTCAATCAAAATCTTCTCAGTCATATCCTGAACTTCCTCAACCTCCGGGATCCCATGCTCCCCATTAATCATATCCAACTTCTTAACAATCAAGTCAGTAAGAACAGCCGGCCTTTCCTTATCTTTTCCACCAACGGCCTTAACCGCACTCCAAATAGCATGCTCAATCTTATCCTTCTGGAATAACACAACGCTCCCATCTCTCTTACGAATTTTCTTTACCATTTATTTTATATCCCTTAGCAAACCACACCAAGCCCGGCGCAAAGCGCCTACCACCGGAAACAAAGTTTCCTACCATCATCGCCAAAAGCGACTACCCCCGGCATTCAAAAAATGCCTACCCTCGGAAAAGTAAAACTTTTCCTTACAAACTCAAATTTATTTGAGTTTGTTTATCTCATCCTTAAACTCTTCAATATCTTCAAAGTCCCGGTATACCGCAGCAAAACGAATATACGCAACCTTGTCAACCTGCCGAAGTTTACTCATCACGAGCTCCCCAATCTTGCTACTCTTAATGTCCTTATCCTTCGCAATCCGATAAATCTTCGCCTCAACCTCATCAACAATCTTCTCAATTTGCTCAGTTGTAAAAGGTCTTTTCTGAAGATTCTTATCAAACCCCTCAAAAAGCTTATCTCGTGAAAACTTCTGCCTTCGACCGTCCTTCTTAATAACATTCAGGTCCAATTCCACCCGCTCATATGTCGTAAAACGCTTCCCACACTTCAGACATTCACGCCTCCTACGAGCCACAGAACCACTGTCACGTTTATCTGTAACCTTCGTTTCAGCGGCGCAACAATACGGACATAGCATATTTTATTTTTTGATGTCTTCATCAAATAAATGAAAACATGAAGCTTCTTTGAAGCTACTTTTTGTTATTTTATAGTGAATACAAGATATAGTATCTCGCACCCCTTTTAACTACAATTACTTGTAGTTGTAAGAAATCATTAACCAAAAGACTATTTAAAGATTGTTGTAATAAAAGAACCACTTTCGTTAACAATAGTTAACAAAACAGAACAACAGTTACTTTTTTTGAATGGTCACGCATCTTTATATAAGAAAAAATAGAGAAAAATATCACTCAAAAATACCCTCGATAAAAAACCAAATTTCAATAAAACTTAAACCGCTTACACAATTCTTTAACTTCCCCAGCAATCTTTCCACGAATAAATTCATTTGACATATGATTTATCACATCTGCCATCCAATTTCCAACAATAATCATCTCCTTTTCTTTCATGCCCATAGTAGTCAAAATAGGGGTCCCAAGTCTAATCCCAGAAGGCCTAAACAAAGCCGCCTTGTCAAACGGAACCGAATTAGCATTAGTAACAATCCCCGCCTCTTCCAAAGCAACCGCAACATC
>CAYYYV010000021.1:6103-8702 GCA_964476225.1 Candidatus Woesearchaeota archaeon
CCAAATTCTTCCTTACACATAATTATCGCACTCCGCGGACCCCTCAAAGTCTTATGAGTAGTCGTAGTCACAAAATCAAAATCCGGAAACGGAGAAGGATGAACACCCGTAGCAACCAACCCAGCAATATGAGAAATATCCGCCAAACAATAAGCCCCAACCTCCCTAGCAATATCAGCAAACGCCTTAAAATCAATAACCCTTGGATAAGCCGTAGCACCGCAAACAATCATCTTCGGCCGTTCCCTCAAAGCAATCTCCCGAACCTTTTCCATATCAACAAGTCCCGTCTCCTCCTCAACACCATACGAAACAAAATCATAAGTCTTCCCCGAAAAATTAACCTTCGACCCGTGCGTCAAATGTCCACCATGACTCAAATCCATCCCAAGAATCTTATCCCCTCTTTCCAGCATAGCAAAATAAACCGCCATATTCGCAGGACTCCCAGAATTCGGTTGCACATTCACATGCTCCGCCCCAAACAATTTCTTAGCCCGCTCAATCGCCAACCTCTCAATCTCATCACAAAACTTATTCCCCTGATAATACCGACGCCCCGGATAACCCTCTGCATACTTATTATTAAAAACCGAACCACACGCCGCCAGAACATCCTTCGAACAAAAATTCTCCGACGGTATCATATTCAAAGTCGTCTTCTGTCTATCCAACTCATTAGTCACAATCTCATTCACTTCCTTATCCGAAATCCAAAAACTCATACAAGGCCCTCCCCCCGCTCCGTTTTCTCTTCAGCTTTAAGCCGACCAAGCTCCTCCTCAGAATAATTACAAATAATATACTTAGCCAAAAGTGGAAACTTATTCATCATAATCTCATACATTTTATATGCAATACGTCGATAAGAATCATGAGCAAGCGGAGTGGTTCTAAGTTTAATAAAATGACAAATTTCTCTCAAGTTCATCGTAATCAAAAATCTCTTCCTAAATCCAAGCGGCAAAAGATACTGCGCCTCCAAAGGATACTTCACACGAACCCTCTCGTAAACAGATTTAGCCTTTTCCATAGCAAGCCTATATTCTGCCTCCATACCGGCACTGACAATATCAACAGGAATATCATAGCCCAAATCTGAAGTAAAAATAGGATTCGTCTGAGTACAAATTCTATGACGCTGCAAATCACGAAAAGCTCCATAGTCCATCACTATTTCAAAACTAAAATTCTCATGTTCAAACTCCCTCATAGGATTATCGAAATCCCCCATCTTACCAAGATATCCCTCAAGAACTTCTTCCTTTTCAATTAAACTCATGCCCACAACCCTAGACACCGCCTCATTAAAAGAACAATTACCGTAACGATACAAAATAGAAGAAAGAATAGAGTCCTCAGGATTATTAGAAGCAGAAACAAGCTTAACCTTTTCCCCATCAAAAGAATTTCCCTCAAAATTAAAGCTTTGAAGATTTTTATTCGTCTCATAAATATAATTACTTCTATCCGAAAATTTCAACAAAGAAGGCAAAATCTTCCCGCCCTCAGTCTTCAACATCTCACCAATCTCATTCATCTCCTTCAACGGGTGAGACAAAAGCTTAGAAATAGCATGCGACAACTGTCGAGCATTTAACGTCCAACCAAGACTAGTTTTAGTACATGTAGGCAATAAATAACGAATAGCATCAAATCTCCGAGAAGCAGTCGCCCTTTTCCAAGCAGCCTCAGACACACCCTCCTCCAACGGAACAACTCCCTTCACATATTCCAAAACTGGCTCTTGCAACTTTGTATAAATTTCAAAAAGATAATCCAACATTTCACCAATCTCACCAGCGAACTCAGAATTTTTCAAAACCTCATCAAGATAAAACGAACTCCTATCAAACGAAACATACCTCGTAGATTTCTCACAAAAAGAAGCCAACCGATTATCCTCTATAACTTTCGTAGCCAAAATACTCACACCCTCAAGACCAAAACCAATAATCGCCCCCTCGGCAATAGAACTATGTCCATAACCAAGAACCCATTTCTCCAAAAATTTAATCGCACTCTCTGTCGCATGCTTCGTCGCCTCGCCCTTTCCCGTCTTCTTAATCTCCTCGACAAGCAAATTAAAATTATTCTCATTCTGCTTTAATAACTCTAAGAAACTTTCCCTCAACCCTCCCTGTGACCGACTATATCGAGCCTGCATCAAAGCCCAAACTTCAGGATGAAAATTCTTAGTGGCAAAAATAGGACTGTCAACATTCGTAAAAAAATAATCCAAAACCAATTTATCCTCATCGCTATAACCCAAACAGCTTTCAATCTTATCCCAAACTTCCGCATGAATTTCCTCTGGAGTCTTAGATAAATCTAAGCCCTCCCCCTCATCCAAAACCTTCTTCAAAATATCCAAATACGACCTCATTTTCCAACAGCCTCCACCCCATATCTTTTCTCAAGCTTCTCAATCATCTTTTCCTTTTCCTTCTCGCTCATATCCTTCGTGCTAAAAACAATTTCCCTTCTTTTATCTTCAACAATTTCATTCTTCACAATCCCATAAATATCCTCATGAATCTCCTCCACACTCCTCATCGAACCACTCGGCGTACACTTAACAACATTCCAACCAAATTTA
>CAYYYV010000022.1:0-8095 GCA_964476225.1 Candidatus Woesearchaeota archaeon
ACCCCCCCGCCGCCCGCGGGCGGCTCATCGTTCTTTCGGTAAGTATTATAAACTCTCTGGATTATTTTTTATTATGGGAAATATTTTGGTGAAGGTGCATGAGTCGTATCGGTGGGTTGTTGCGGTTTGTGATGAGGATATTTTTGGGCGGAAGCTTGTTGAGGGGAATCGGGTTTTGGATGTGAGTGGAATATTTTTTGAGGGTGAAAAGATGAGTGAGACTGAGGCTGTTGAGGAGATTGTTCGGTGCAATCGAGAGGACGCGACTTTTAATTTTGTTGGAGTTGAAAGTGTTGGGATTGCTAAGAAGTTGGGTTTGGTTAAGGACGAGGGTGTTGTTATGATTGAAGGAGTTCCGTTTGCTTTGGTGTTATTGTGATTTCTAGCGATTTATATGTCGTTGCAAGAATGCTCACGTATATGAATACGCTTCGCAATCTTGCGTCTAATCTAAATCTGCTATAAATTATAATTGCTCGAGGGTTTGGATAGTTTTATAAGTGAAATTTAATTGTTTTGATTATGGCGTTTAGTAAGTTTAAGGATAAGTCGAAGAAGAATAAGGCGAAAACTTTTGTTCCTGGTTATGAGGGTCCGGTGCGGGTTAAGTTGCCTAATTCGAAAGAAGTAATTGGGATTATTACTCAAAGGTGTGGGGGTTCGAGGATGATGGTTTCGTGTATGGATGGGAAGACTCGGAACTGTAGGGTGCCTGGAAGGAAGAGGAGAGGGCTTTGGTTGAGAGAGGGGGATGCGATTATTGTTGAGCCGTGGGAGTTTGATGATGAAAAGGGAGATGTTTTGTTTAAGTATACTGATAATCAGGTTAGGAAGTTGAAGGAGATGGGGAAGTTGGATACGGGTAGTGATGAGTTCTAGTGTTATTGTCTAGTAGTTACAAATAGAAAGGTTTTTAAGGATAGTATTTTTTGTAGAATTATGGGAAAAGGTTTTGGTCAAATGAATGGGGTAGATGCTGCCAGGTTGTTGAATAATGGTAATGTTAGTGCAATCTCTCGCAGTAGGCGTTTGTCTGGTATTGAATCATTATCTATTGATGGGGTACAAGCGGCAGTTTCTGGATTGCTTGGGTCTGGCGGAAGTAAGGAGGTTTATGATGCTACTGTGGGTGGTCAACATTATGCATTGGCCTTGCCCGGAACGGTAGATTTTCCGCAAATTGTTATTGAGAAATGGAATAAAGTACTGCGGGAACCAGTCAATACTGATCGGTTGAGAGATCTTGGATTGTATGTAAATGATGTCTGTCAGGTTGTATCAACGATAGTTAATGGGCATGAATTTCCTGCATTAATAATGAAAAAATATTCAGACCATAATTTTCCAGTTTATGATTCTAAAAATCTTCAAGGAAGAGGTCATGAATTGATTAAGTCAGATGGGCGGGTTGATGATGAAGCGGCGTTAAGGCTATTTGCTCCTATTGGGATTGAGGTAGCTTCTTTAATAAGGGGCGGTGCGCGACTAGGAAGGGACTGTTTTAATTTATGTGATATTAGTGGGGTACCTCACTTATATCTTAATGATTTGGGTGCTGCAACGTTTAGAAAAATTTCCGAGGGGGACTTGGAAAGATATGCTGATGGTTATGTGAGTTCGGCTTTTTGGGCTTTCGTGAATACGATTACAGAAAAAGTTTACAGAGGAAATCCGTATGTTAATTCAATGGTGGATCCAGAATGTTCTTTGCAGCCGAAATTAGTGGAGAGCGTGATGGGCATACTAAAAGAAAGCACTTCTTCTTCGTAATCCTTAATCTTATAAACTAAATTCCGTTTATTATAATATGAGAAATGTGCTTGTTGAGAATATGAATAAAGTCAAGAGGGCTGTGCCTGCGATTGAGAACAAGGTGAAGGTTAAGATAGGATTTGGGAAAGATTCAGTTAGTGTTAAGGGGAGTGAGTTTAATGAATATTTGGTTGAAAAGGTTGTGCAGGCAATTGATTTTGGCTTTGCTGTCGACGATGCTCTTTTGTTGTTGAGTGATGATTTTGTTTTAGAGTTTATTGAAGTTAAGGAGCATACTCGTCGGAAGAATTTAAAGGAAGTTCGAGCTAGGATTATTGGGACGGGGGGGAAGGCTCGGAAGACGATTGAGAATTTGACAGGGTCGGAGATTGTGATTCATAATAATACTGTCGGGGTGATTGTTGATTCTGTGCACTTGGATGCGGTTGTTCAGGGGATTGAGTCGTTGATTCAGGGGGCGAAGCATGGGAATGTTTTTGCGTATTTGGAGAAGCAGAATGTTTCTAGGCGGAAGTTTGACGAGGATGATTTGGGGTTGAAGGAAGGGGTTGGGGATATTGAGGAAGGGGAAGGTTTGAGTGCCGAGGAGATTCGGGAAGTTGAGAAGGAATTGAATAGTTAGTTTTAAATAGCCCCAATTAGGATTACTGCGATGGGATTTATTTATTTTGATTGTATAGTCATGCCATTGCTTATTTTTCTTGCAAGGATTATTGATGTTAGCTTGGGAACTGTTAGAATTATTTTTGTGAATAAGGGTCATAAAATATGGGCTCCGATTTTGGGTTTTTTTGAGGTTTTTATTTGGGTTGTTGTTGTCGCTCGGCTTGTTGGAGGGGTGTCCAATTTTTGGATTTATTTTGCTTATGCGTTTGGTTTTTCGGTGGGTACATATGTTGGTATTTTTTTAGATGAGAAGCTTTGTGTTGGTAAAGTTATGATTAGATTGATTATTAAGAAAAATAATAAAGAAGTTTTGTCTAATTTAAGAGAAGAAAGTTTCCCTCTGACAATTATTAATGCAGAGTCTGGAAGGGGAAAAAAGAAGGTTCTTGTTGTTATGTCTGTTATTAACAGAAAAAAGTTAGGTATATTTTTGAGAGTTGTAAATAAAACAAATCCTAAAGCTTTTTATTCTATTGAAGATGTTAGGATGGTAAGGGATAAGGATTATCTTCCCGTTTCTTCTGGGAAATCATTGAATTTTTTAAAGAAGAGGAAGTGATTTAATAGTTAGTTTTATATATACTTCTTTGGATATTTTATTATGCTTTGGTAGCTCAGCAGGTAGAGCGCACGGCTGTTAAGTACGAACAAGTTCGTTCATTCGAAAATTTGTTCGCAAATTGCCGAAACCGTGATGTCGGAGGTTCGAGTCCTCCCCGAAGCGTTGTTCGAACCTGATTGAGTCCAAATTGCTCACTTGAAGCGTCTTTTATCTTTTTGAAATTTCTGCATATAGTTTTTTGATTTCTTCTTTGGAATGGTGTTTTACCGCGGAAACTTTATCGCATAGACTTCCTTTACCGCCTGCTATGGATTCGAGGGGTTGTGGTTTTCCTACGTTCATATAGGCGGCGCTTTCTGGTCTGCGGAGGTATCTTGATGCAAATGCGATGGCGTCTAATCCCACGTAGAGAAGTTTCCCGGGTTTTCCTAGATGCTTTGCTATTTGTAAAGCTGTAAAATATCCCTCTTCTATTCTGGGGCTGTAATGAAATGCCATGTTTACGATATCTATATCGGGTTGTGTTCTTAGGACTTCTTTTATGATTCCCGTTTTGTATCTTGTAAATAGTTTTCCGTCGTAGCTTCTTCCTCCTTCTGGGAATACGAGTATGTCATGACCATCCTTCATTAATTGTCCAACCTTGTCTCTTATTTGTCTTGTGTACCTTACGGCGTCTCTTGGAGTTTCCCTTATCTTGTCTCTGTCTACCCAAAATGCGCCTAGTTTTCCAAAATCTATGCCCATCAATTGTAGCAATTTTAGGTCTAAATTTGTTCCTGCGGCGATCATTGGCATTTGTGTTTTTTGAATGTGACATTGAAGCCATGTTATTAAATAGTCTGCATGGCTGTTATGATTTACGAGAAGTAGTCTTGGTTTGTCACCAGGTGATTTGTTTAGGTTTTCGGCTCCGATTACTTCTAATTTTCTAAAGAAAAGTCTATGTTTGCCTCTTCGCTCTATTGCTTTTAGGACTTTTTTTGCATATTCTCTATCGTATTCTTCTGCCATAATGTTTTGCTAAAAACTGTGCTTAAATTCTTTTTGATTGGGTTTTTTGGGGGAAAATAGTGTTGTTATTGTTGAATTAGACACAATATTTATAAAGAAACCACCCTTTAATATAGTATTCTGATGTGAAAATTGGAAAGGTTTAAAAGTGAGAATTTGAGACAATCGGGTTCTTGGGAAATATTAAAATGTCGGCGAAAAGAAATGAAAAATTGAAAATAGGAATGCTTTCTTTTTATTATCCTCATCTGGGTGGTAGTGGGATAGTCACTGCGAGGCTAGCAAAGCATTTGTCTCAGGATGGGCATGATGTTCATTTTATTGGATATGATTCCGATAGTAATCCAAAAGATATGGTAGCGCAGGGTGTCAAGTTGCACAGAGTGAAGCGTGTTGATTATCCTTGCTTAAAAAGCGAGCCGTATGTTTGGAGTTTGGCTTCTCAGGCTACTAGGGTTGCTGAAAGGGAGGGTTTGGATTTGTTACATGCTAATTATGCGGTCCCCCATGCGCTTAGTGCTTATTTGGCGAGGGAGGCTTTAAAGACAAAGGGCAAACACTTACCCTATGTTGTTACTGGACATGGAAGTGACATCCATACTAATGGAGCAAAGGATGAAATTAATCCGATTTTACGATTGGCGCTTAATGGAGCTGATGCGTTGACCTATGTTTCAAAGGATTTGCAGAGTATTGCCAAAGATGTCCTTGGGGTTGATAAGGATGGAAGGGTAATTCCGAATTTTGTTGATACGGATATTTTTGCGCCGGGTAGTACTGGTTTGAGAAATGAGTTAGATATTCCTCAGGACGCTTTTGTCGTTGGCCATGTCTCGAATTTTGCGCCAGTTAAACAGACGGGGGATATTGCAGATGTTGCATCTAATATGCGTGGTGCCAATACATTGCATAATGTTTATTTTTTGATGGTTGGAGACGGTGAGCATAGATCTGTATTAGAGAGAGAAGTTGAAAGAAGAGGGCTTTCTGGTCATTTTATTTTTAGGGGCAGAAGATCGTCTGAGGAGGTTGTAAGTTCTTATAGGGTTATGGATTCTTTGATTTTACCTTCTAAACATGAAGGCAATCCTTTAACCTTGCTGGAAGCAATGGCTTGTGAGACTCCGGTTGTTGGGTATGATGTAGGAGGAGTTTCGGAGACTATCGGTGCTGGTGGGGGTTTTTTGGTTCCAAATAGGGATGGGGCGGCGATGGGGAGTCAGCTTTCTAAGCTGAAGGCCGATAAGGCTTTGAGGGAGAGGGTTGGTAGGGAAGCAAGGAAAAATGTTATGGAAAAATTTTCTGTTAGTGGTGTTATGTCTAAATATCTTGATGTTTTTCGAGAAGTAGTAGAACGTGGCGCCGAAAATTAGTGTTGTTGTTCCGGTTTACAATTGTGCAAAATATTTGCCTGCTGCGCTTGCATCTGTGGATGCTCAAACACTTTCTCTGAAGGACTATGAGACCATTGTTCTTAATGACGGTTCTACTGATGCCTCATTTGATATTGCAAAGTCCTGGGCTGATAAGAGGAGTAATGCCAGAGTTTATAGTAATGAGTGCAACAAGGGGTTGCCCACCTCTAAAAATAGAGCTATTGAATTTGCCGAAGGTGAATATGTTGCTTTGTTGGACTCCGATGATTTGATTGTTCCTGGCGCTCTTGAAAAAAGTTTGGATTTTATTTCTCGTAATCCGGATGCTTCGTATGTCTATTCTGCACATCAGAGAATGACTGCTGATGGGAAATTTTTATGTAATCGTCCAAGCCAGGAGTTTTCTTTTGATGATTTATTTCATTATAATTTTGTTTCACCCATGAAGGTTTTTAGTAGAAAAGTTCATGGAGATGTGGGGGGTTTTGATTCTGCTATTTTGTATGCTGAGGATTGGGAACATGCCTTGAAGTTTGCTTTACTTGATTTTGGCCGGGGAATGATGCTGAATTCGGATAATTTATATCGTTACCGTTGGCACTCTGAGAGTATGTCCCATGCCGATGTTTCTAAAAAAGATAAGTTTATTTGTGGTTTTCTTCAAGAGCATTTGCGCTCAAGGGGAATAAGGGGGAAGGTGTTTAGGAGTCATGAGACTAGTGAGGGGTATAATTATTTCGATTGGACTAAAGATGGAGCCCAATGACTAATTTTATAAACTTCTTCTGGTAAGGTATTTTATGCAATTAAAAGATGCGATTGAGTCTAGGAAGAGTGTGAGGAAGTTTCATCATAAGAAGCCGGATTGGCGGAAGATTATTCGGGCGATTGATGCTGCGAGATTTGCGCCGAGTGCTGGTGGGAATTTTGTGACGAAGTTTATTTTGGTTAGTGATGAGAAGAAAATTTCGGAGT
Source organism: Candidatus Woesearchaeota archaeon (assembly GCA_964476225.1). Classification (GTDB taxonomy): domain Archaea; phylum Nanobdellota; class Nanobdellia; order Pacearchaeales; family GW2011-AR1; genus JAGVXH01. The sequence continues at coordinate 6,367 of CAYYYV010000022.1, forward strand.
TGGCTGCTGCTTCTCAGCAGGAATTTGTTGGGAAGGCGAAGTATATTGTCGTCGCTGTTACTGATGATTCTAAATTGATTCAGGATTATGATGAGAGGGGTGAGCGTTATGGGGCGAGTCAGACTGGAGCGGCTATTGAGAATTTTTTATTGGCTTTGGTTGAGCAGAAATTGGTTACGACGTGGGTTGGACATTTTTATGATGAGCAGGTTCGGAGGACGTTGAATATCCCGGATGGATTGAAGATTGAGGCGATGTTTCCTGTTGGGGTTGAGATTAAGGTTAAAAGTAATCCTAAGCGGAAGAAGAAGTTGGACCAGATTCTTTATTATGATAAGTGGAAGAATACGTTGATGGTTCCTACTATGAAATTTACTAAGGATGCGATTTAGTTCTAAAAATAAAGTTTAAGCCCCTCTTTTAAGGGGCTAAAAATAAAAATAAAAAATTAAGTTATAATTTAACTTAGATCGTCTAGGCCGAGTTCATTAACACTGATAGTGTCTTCGTCGTCGAAGTTGCTACCCGAGTTTCTTCCGAGGATGTATGGTGATTTGACACCTGTCATAATTGTGATAACTCTGACACGTCCTTGGAATTCTTTATTGACTCTTGCTCCGATGATTACCTGAGCTTCTGGGCTTAGGTTTTCGGTTACGAGTCGTCCGATAGTATCGAACTCTTCAAGTTTTAGATCTGGACCGCATGTGATGTGGACTAATGCTCCTGTCGCGCCTCTGTAATCTACATCCAATAATGGATGGGTTAGAGCTTGTTGCACTGCTGCATCTACTCGCGCGTTGGAATTGTCCTCACCGATACCAATAACTGCTACGTCTCCGTTCTTCATGATAGAAGAAACGTCTGCGTAGTCTAGGTTAATTAATGAAGGTAATGTGATTGTCTCAACGATACCTTTAATCATTGTGGATACAAGTTCATTCGCAACTGCGAAGGCTTGCTCCATTGGTAGCTGGCCAGCTATATCTACTAATCGATTGTTGTCTAATACAATTACTGTGTCGACACTTTCTCTTAGTTCTTGAAGACCGAACTCTGCCTTATCGATTCTTGCTTTTTCTGCCTCGAAAGGCATCGTAACAACTGCAATAACTACCGCTCCTGCTTCTTTAGCTAATTGAGCAACTACTGGAATGGATCCGGTTCCGGATCCTCCTCCCATACCAGCCAGAACGAAAACCATATCCGAATTCGAAACGGCTTTTTTCAGGTCAGTAAGAGATTCTTTAGCAGCTTCTCGTCCCCTTTTGGGGTAGCCTCCGCAACCTAAACCTCGAGTTAATTCTTTACCGATAAGGATTTTTTCGTCAGTCTTTGTGATGGATAAATGAAGTGCATCGGTGTTGACACCATAAATGGTAGCCCCGCTGATACCCTTGTTGAAAAGCCAGGTAGCCATGTTACATCCGCATCCTCCGCATCCGAAAACTTTAATGTTGGCTTTTCCAGCTTTAAGGTCGTCGAAATTAATCGAGTTTGCTTCCGCAGTTTGTATCGCTTCTTTTGCAAAATCTAATGGCATATTCTCTTTTTATTAAACCTCCTTTCAAATCTTTAAATGTAATTCTAAAATTTGTATGAAACATATTTTATGTTACTTTCAGTTGTTGAAATTTGATAATAATAGAGGTTTATTTTTGTTTAAATAGATATATGTGGTTGGGAAGTTATTTTGCTTTGTCTTGGGAGTGGTTGTTAAGTCTTGGGA
>CAYYYV010000023.1:0-8085 GCA_964476225.1 Candidatus Woesearchaeota archaeon
AGGATAATTGCATTAAGAAACAGGAATGCAACTGTTATTGCATTTATTTGGATAATGGTAGGATTTTCTCTTTTGATGAGTGGACTCCTTTTTGTGTTAATTGAAGAATCTATTACTCTATGGCTATTTTTACCTATTGTAAGTATTGTTGCATTCATAATAATAAATAAAGGAATTGGGGGGTTGATAATACCTAATAGGAGATAAAATGGTGAAGACAAATACAGTAAAAGGTTTCCAAGACTTCATTGGAAAAGAAGCATTAAAACGAAAGAAAATTAAGTCAATCATTGAGGAGCAGTTTGAACTTTATGGTTTTGAGCCGGCTGAGACTCCTACGATTGAATTTGAGGAATTTGTTAAGGGGGAGAATGCTAGTGATGAGGCGGTGCGTGATGTGTTTAAGTTGGAGGATAGAGGTGGGCGGAAGTTGGCGTTGAGGTATGAGTTTACTTTTCAATTGAAACGGTTGGCGAAGAATCAGAAGTTGCCGTATAGGAGGTTTCAAATTGGGTACGTGTTTAGAGATGAGCCGATTAAGAAGGGAAGGTCTCGGCAGTTTATTCAGTGTGATGTTGATACGATTGGGAGTACGGTCAAAGATGAGGCTGAGATTTTGGCTGTTGTGGATGGGATTTTTAAGAAGTTGGGAATTACGGTTAAGATTTATATTAATAATCGGAAGTTGATAAATGAGATTTTGGTTTCTGAGGAAATTGAAGAGAGGAATCGTGAGCAGGTGATTCGTGAGTTGGATAAGTTGGATAAGTTGTCGGAAAAGGAAGTTGCGGATAATTTGAAGAAGCTTGGGGCTGAGAAAGTTTTGAAGATTTTTATGGGGAAAGAAAAGGATTTTGAGAAGTATAATTTTTATAAGGATGTTAAGGAGCTGAAGAAGTTTTGTAAGAATTATGGGGTGAAGGTTGAGTTTCGGCCGTTTTTGGCTAGGGGGCTTGCGTATTATAATGGTTCTGTTTTTGAGGTTTGGTCTAAGGATTTGAATGCATCTCTTGCTGGCGGGGGAAATTATCTTGTTGATAAAATTCAATCTACTGGAATTGCTTTTGGATTTGAGCCGATTTTTTTGTTGTCTAATGTTGAGGGTGATGCCGTGGAGGTTCAGATTATTTCGATTGGTGAAGATGAGGCTGCGATTAGGTTGGCTTCTAACCTTAGGGAAAAGGGAACTAGTGTTAATTTGATTTTAGATAAGTCGATTGGGAAGGCAATGGAATACGCTAATGCTAAAGGAATTGGGAAAGTTGTTTTTGTCGGGGCTGATGAGGTTAAGAAAGGGAAATTTAAGGTTAAGGATATGAAGAGTGGTGATGAGAAGTTTCTTTTGGAGAAAGAAATTTTAGAGGGTAGAAAGTAGAACACCTTCGGCTGTAGAACGCTTCGCTGTAGATTAGGGCTTCGCTCGATTTGTTGTGGGTTGTTATTTGTTTGAATGAGGAGAAGTTTTTGGGGGAGAAGGATATTAGGAATTTGTTTCAGGATTTTCCGGTTTGGACATTTTTCCTTCAGCTATTAATGTCAATCTACTTGTTTTCTGTACTCGCGCTCCTTTTTTCCCTTGCACTAAATAAAATAAATATCCCGTTGTCGCTGGTTTTGACATATCTATAGGATCTCCTTCTAGAAATTGTTTATAAGAAATTGTTCCAGCATTTAATAATTCTTTTTGCACTGGCAACCAATCTTTTGCAATAAATCCAGCTCCAGGAATTGGGTTGCCGTTATTCCAAATTTTTCCATCGAAACTATAAATTTGTCCTGTTTCGGATCTATATTCTATGTATTCCATTTCATTTATACTCATCATTCTCTATAAAAGTATTATTGTTCTTAAACATCTATTTGTTCTGCAAATCCTAATTCTTCTTCGAGTTCTTTTAACTCATCGTTGTGGATTTTTAGCGTCATATGTATTTCTTCAAAATGGACTGGTTGTCTTAGGAAAATTTTACTATCGTTTGAAAGATGAAGCAGGGGAACGAATGACGCGAGTTTTTCTTCTTTGGCTGGGGCGAGATGTGAGAATTTCATGTGATTGTTTCCGTTTTTGATGTGGTTGTCTACTATTCCGAAGATTGATTTGATTCTTACTTTGAGGGGGACGTAGGTTCCTTTCGGCATTACTGTTAGTAAAGATTTTTGGGCTTGTCTTCCTTTGATTTCTTTTTTGATTCTTCGGTTTTCTGTGTTGATTGCGTGGTCGAGTGCTTTCATTAATTCTTTTAGGGTTACTTTTTTGTGACGAGCCATTGGGGTTCGTGGGGTTAGAATTGGGAGTTCGTCTTCGTCGATTTCTATTCTTTCGAGTTCGTATCTTTTTTCATCTCTTCTTCCGTAAAGTGCGTCGTTTAGGTCTTGGATGTATGAGTTGATTAGAATTTCGGATTTTAGTCTTAGGAGGAGGGAGCAGGCTAGGAGGACTTTTGATGAGATGAAGAAGTCGGTTTCTTCGAGTTGTTGGATTATCTCTACGTATCTTTCTGCGAGTATTCCTAAATTTATGTCCCATGGGTCTAGTTGTTCGGTTTTGATGAGGTCGTAGATTATGGATTGCCAGCTTAGCTCTTCGCCGGTGATTAGGTCGAAGAACTGATTCTGATTAATTTTGTTATCACCTTCCATAGTTGGGGATACATTGACAGGTTAATAAATATTATGTCAATGTGTTTTTGGTTTTTTGTTGTTGGTTGGGGAGGGGAGTTGCAACACGGATTGGGACAGGGTTATATGGATTAACGCGGATTTTTTGGGAGGGGAGTTGCAACACGGATTTACACGGATTGGTATGGATTGTAAAGATTTGTGGTTTATATGTTGAACTCTTCGTTGCCTTAACCTTTTGGTTATCGTAGGTCTTATACGAGTTGAGTTCTTATAGCCGTCTGCTAAGACAACCCTGCCACTTTTTCTAAGGAAAAAGTTGAGATGAGGACTTTCGAAGAAATTCCGAGTAAGGTTTGAAATTTTACTCGTAAAATTACAAACCCTAGGAGCGACAATAAAGCGATCAAAAAAGTGCCTCATTGTCATCTCCTGGGGAAAAAGAGGTGATAGTATAACTAGCCAGTAATACTTTTTAAAGCTTTCGGTCTGTTGTAATTACTTAGTGACAATAGAATGTTTAATACCTATATCCAAAATCTTTGTCGTATTTTTTATGATCGTAAATATTGACTATGAAATTGATTACTTCGATTCTATTGCCTTTGATTGTATAAATTAATCTCCACCTATTTGCAAGTTCTATTCTCCATAAATTTTCGGCATCATATTTGATTATGTAGTTTTTAGGAATTAATCTTTTTTGAATTTGATTTCCTGCGAATGGGTTTTTCTTTAATAATTCGCTTGCTCTTTTTATGGATCTTAGTAGTGCTTGATGAAATGAGGATTGAATTCCTTTTTTTATTTCTTCTACGACTAATTCATTCAATTCGGTGTAAACTTTGTTTGCTTCATTGGAAAGGACGACTTTTATCTTTTTGTTTATCATTAGATTTCTCGCCCTTTTCTTATTGCGTTTTCTAGTTTTGGGCTTGGATTGTAAACCCATAGAATTCCTTTGTGCCCATCTAGAATAAGTCCTCTTTGTTCGAAGTATTGTAGGATTACATTAAGAGTTTGGTGCATTATTTGTGATGGTAGTCTTCTTTTTATTTCTTCGCGAGAAATTGTTGTTTCTGCGTTTTTTAGGACTTGTTCGACGAGGAGCACTGTTCGTAGATTTGGGTAGTGTAGAATTTTCTTGGATTTTAATAAGTTCATATATAGGTTTATATAAGTTTATATATAAATGTTGTGGTTTTTGAAATATGTGAAAATATTTAGAATCACTCTTTACTTTCTAGCTTGACTTCGACTTCTTTTTTTTCGAATTCCGTGAAGTGGCATTTCCCGCAATAAGACCTGCCCTTTCCAACGCTTAAAAAAATTCCGGGTCCGCATCTTGGGCAGCTTCGTGCTTTCTTTGTGATTTTTCCGCCATCAACTGTGTACTTTTTGTACTTTACAGATGTAGGTTTGTTGATATGTTTTTTCTTGCCTTTGATTTTTGATTTGATTGCCATTAGTTTGGTTATTGGTTATTGGTTTTTAGTTCTTGGCTTTCTTCTGCTGGTGTAGCTTCTTTTTCTTTTGCTTCGGCTTCAGCTTTTTTTGCTTCAGCTTCGGCTTTCTCTTCTTTTGCCTTAGTTTCTGCGGCAGATTTTTTGTCAGCTTCCATTTTCTTTCTAGTTTTTTTTGGGATTGTTTCTACTTTGTTTTTAGCTTCTGTGTTGTCATAGACTACGGCTTCTACTTTGAATGTTTGTCTTCCGAAGTTTGTATGGATTTTTTTTACGACTGTTAATTCACTATCTTTTTTTAATTCTGTTTTAACTTCTTCAAGGCTTGGTGCAACTTCGTTTTGAACTTCTAAAATAAATTCTTCTCTTTCCAAGAAAGGATTTTTTTCTTGTTTGATAATTTTTAATTCCATGATTACTTTGACTTAATAGCGAACTCGCCTTCTGAATTTATTTTCATGTTTTCTGCTAATTCCGATTTTTCTGCGTTGAAAATATGGATTCGTCCTTTGAATGTTTCACTTGCTGGGGTTTCTCCGCACTTAGGACATTTGTCTCCGAAGTAGATTGTTTTACAGTTTAAGCAGGATTTTTCTTTGGGTGCCATGGGATTAGATCGCTTCGTTGGTAGACCGGCTTCGCCTGGTAGATCGCTTCGCTGGTAGACCGGCTTTGCCTGGTAGAATGACTTGCGTTACTTTATTTAATTTATTCATTTTTTCTTTTTCTCCTTTTTAGCAATTTTTTCTTCGAGTGCTATGGCTTGTTTTGCGGCAGCGTCCGTTTTTTCTTTTTCTGCTTTTACCCAATCTAGTTTTCCCAAACCTGGTTGTCTCATTGTTAGTCCGATTTTTGGGTCTTCTCCTTTGTATGAGATTGCAACAATTCGGGCTATGCATTTGTCTCCTTGGACTAAAGTTTTCTTTCCGTCTTTTCCGGTTAGGACTCCGGTGTCTGAGAAAGATACGAAATCGTCCATTGTTTGTGAAATGTGAATCATTCCTCGGATTGGGCCCATGCTCATGAATGCTCCGAAGCTTGTGATTTCTTCTACTATTCCGTAGATTAATTCTTGTAATTCTGGTTTGAATACTATTAGTTTGAAGGTTGATTCGTAGTAGGCTGCTCCGTCGCCCGGGATTATGATTCCTTCTTTGACTTCTTTTACGTCGAGAACTGAGACTACTATTCCTATGTCTTTGTCTTGGAAACCTGAGTAGGATTCTTCTAGCTGTGCTCGGACAGCCGCGTCAGTATCCATGCCGAATTTGTTCGGCTCTACTCTTACATGGTCGGTTACTAGAACTTCGTAGAACATACTTATTTTCCGTAATTTTGATTTTTAAAGCTTACGGAAACAGAACGCTGCGCTGGCAGTCCGGAAAACTTTGTTTTCTTGGCAGTTCGTAAAGTCTTTGACTTTACTGGCAGTTCGCTTCGCTGGCAGTAGGGCTTCGCCCGTGGTGATAAACTAAATTAATTCTAGATTGTTTTTACCACGAATTGTGAGGATTTTGTTCTTGACTCTTGACTTTAGACCCTTGTCTAGTGTTGCTAGAACTATATCTTCATCTCGGAGATAATTGGCGATTTTTGTGTCTACGTCGTCTGCTGTGTCTGAGAGTTTGACTACTTCTACGCCAAGTTCTGCTATTATTTGGATTGCTATATCGGCGGCATTACGATCCTTGATTTTTATTCTGCCTCCTATCTTGAGGCCTCTAAGTTCTCCTAAAACTTCTTCGGGAACAATCCATTCAACTTTTTCGGTGGTTAATCCATTCATGATTGCGTCAAAATCTATTTTTTGTTTCGCGCAGGTTATGACGAAGTTTGTGTCTATTAATATTTTCATGAGGGAGAACAGGCTTCGCCTGTGTTTTTGGTTTTTAGTTTTTGGTTGTTGGTTGGGGGGAACAAACTTCGTTTGTGTTGTTGGTTTTTGGTTTTTAGTTTTTGGTTGATTGATAATGATACTTTTTGCATTAGAGAATTTAATTTCTTCCCTATTGTTATTATTTTTTGTATTAATGTTTTGTATGTTTCATCTGATATGTAGCTTAATTCTTTGGATACTATTATCATATTTTCTACTTCTTTGCATGAGCCCATTGCTATGTTTAGAAAATTTCTTAGTTCTTTAGCTGATTCTCTTCCGCAACCCTCAGCTATGTTGTTTGATATTGACAGTGAAGCTCTTCTTAGTTGGGAACTCATTGTGTAGATTTCTTCTTTCGGAAACTTTGATATTTCTGAGGCTATTGCTTTATGGAAATTTATTGTGTCTTGCCATATTTGTAGATTTTGAAAATTTTGTGACATGGCGGGAAAATCAGCTTTGCTGATGTTGTTGGTTCTTGGTTTTTAGTTGTTGGTTTTTCATTTTTATGTGAGGTTAAGAAGATTTATATAAGTTGGGTTCTTAGAGATAAAATGAAAGAGGCGGGAAACATTCTTAGGATTTTGCGGAAGACTAAACAATTTGTTAAGGAGGATAATGCGCATGAGTTGAAGGGGTTGTCGAATCAGACGATTCATTCGGCTACGATTTCTCAGGATGCGGATAATATTGTTGTTGCGGTTTTGGTTTATTCTTTGGGGAAAGTTTTGGAGCGGGACCATTATCGGGATATGGATGGATGGGCTGAGTTTTATAATTCGTTGATTAAGAATTTGGGGTTGGCGGTTAAATCTTTAGAAAAAGTCGCCCAAAACGGGCATGACTCTGCTGAGCCTAATTTGAAGAATGCTAGGATTTATTTGGGGAGGATTCGGAATTCTTTGAATAAGATTGAGGGGAATTTGGGTCAGTATATTAAGGATGTTTTTATGAAGGCGGGAATTAATAAGGCGTTTAAGTTGTATGAGCATGGTTTGTCGACGGAGAAAACGGCGGAGTTGTTGGGTGTGAGTCTTTGGGATATGGCTTCTTATATTGGGCAGTCGCATATTGGAGATTCTAAGGCTGCGATTACTATGCCTGCTGCTGCGAGGGTTAAAATTGCGGAGGAGATATTTGGATGAAATATTTAATTTTTGATGCGGGTCCGATAATTTCTTTGGCTATGAGTGGAATGTTGCCTATAATTGAGAAGTTGAAGGGGGTTTTTGATGGGGAGTTTATTTTGACGCCGCATGTTAAGAGGGAGGTTGTTGATAGGCCGATGAAGATTAAGAAGTTTAAGTTGGAGGCGATGCAGGTTCAGGATATGATTGAGCGGGGAATTTTTAAAATGTCTTCTTCGGTTGTTTCTGACGAGAAGCTTGAGGCTGAGACTAAGAAGTTGCTGAAGATTACTAATGGAGTTTTGAGGACGACACAGACTGGTGAGAAGATTGAAATTATTCATGGAGGGGAGGCGGCTTGTTTGGCGTTTTCTAAATTGTGTGGTGCGTCTAATGTGATAGTTATTGATGAGAGGACGACGAGGATGTTGACTGAAGCGCCGAAGAGTTTGGAGAAAATGATGGAGAAGAAGTTGCATACGCCGCTTGATGCGCAGTTGTCTTTGCTTGATGAGTTGAAGGATTTTAGGTTTATTAGGTCGGCTGAGCTTTTGTTTGTGGCGCACAAGAAGGGGTTGATTTCTATGAAGGATGGAAAGGAGTTGTTGGATGCTTTGCTTTATGGGGTTAAGTTTAAGGGGTGCGCGATTTCGTCTAAGGAGATTGAGGATATGAAAAAATTAGTGTAGCTAATTTTTTGGAGTTCCGGTATTCGGGGTTTCGGTTTTTCAGTTAGGGCTTCGCCCGAGTTGGTAATGGTTGTTATTTGTTTTTGGAAGGGGTTAGATTTAAAAGTTGGGATTTCTAAGGTTATTTGTGGGTGCGTAGTATACTGGTAGAATGGCCGGCTCCAACCCGGCAGAAACGGGTTCGATTCCTGTCGCACCCATTTATATTTTTGACCCCAATACTTTTATAAATAAGTTTATCTTAACTTTAGCATGGTGAATAGGGTGACGAAGAAGACGATGACTGAGACTGATGGTGAGGATGGTTC
>CAYYYV010000024.1:0-7887 GCA_964476225.1 Candidatus Woesearchaeota archaeon
GAAACTGGGTTCCCAGGTTTGACGAACAATTTGCTCGAATTTTCTCGGCGAAGCGATTAGAAAATTTTAGAGTGAATTGTGAGCACTGGTGGGGCTATCCTCCTTCTCAAAACCTTTATAATCCAATTTCCCCTCAATAAATCATGACAAAAATAAAAGCGAATTTAATCTCAGAAAGAATCACATCAAACACAGCCGAGGCTCAAAGCCTTTTCGCAACATCAAGATTCGGAGAAAAAACAGGAGAAAAAATCATCTATTCCCTATTCGAAGCATTATTCTTAGTCCAACAAAACAAAATGGATATATTCGATTTTAGAGATAAAAAAATAGAATTAAAAAACCTCTTAAAAAAATTCCAACGAATTGATAAAAGATTTCACACAAAATATTTAGCCTTCAAAGATTTAAGAGAAAAGGGATATATTGTAAAAACCGCATTAAAATTTGGAGCAGAATTCAGAGTATATGAAAAAGGCAAAAAGATAAACAAAGACCATTCCAAATGGATTTGTTTTCCAGTTTCAGAAAACCAAACATCAACCTGGCAAGATTTCGTAGCAAAAAACAGAGTCGCCCACTCAACAAAGAAAAACCTCCTAATAGCAATAGTCGACGACGAAAGCGACGTTTCTTACTTCGAAGTCAAATGGACTCGACCATAGATATACAATCTATTCTCGAACACAAATATATTTATAATCCTCGATTAACTTTTAAAAACATGATAGACGTCCAAGAAAAAAAGAACAAAATAATTTCATTCCTAAAAGTAAGCGGACCCTCCCTCCCTGTAAGAATAGCAAAAGTAATTGAAATGGACCCAGTTTTCGCATCAGCAATTTCTTCAGAACTTCTAAATTCAAAACAAATAAAAACAAGTCACATGAAAATCGGATCAAGCCCACTATACCTCCTCCCAGGACAAGAACAAAAACTAGAAGACCACACCGAGAATCTGAAATCAATCGAAAAAGATGCCTATCTAAAATTAAAAGAAAATAAAATAATAATGGACGAAGATGAAGAACCAGCAATCCGAGTCGCCCTAAGAAACATAAAAGACTTCGCAATCCCATTCAGGTTACAGGAAAAAATAGCATGGAAATACGCCTTCACACCCGAAGAAGAAATCCAAAAACTCTTAAATCCAACAAAAGAAGAGAAACCACAAGAAAAGAAAGAACCCGAAAAGGAAGATGAAACCGAAGAAGAAGTTCCAAAAGCCTGGGAAGTAAAAAAAGAAGAAATTAAACAAGCTAAAGAAGAATCCAAAAAAATAGAAAACATATTCAAGCAAACAAAAACCTCAACAAAACAAACCTTCTTAAAACAAGTAGAAGATTTTTTAGAAAATAAAAACAGAAGAATACTCTCTATTGAAGAAGTTGATAAGAAAAAAGTTATAGCAAAAATAGAATCAGAAAACAAAACAGCACTCCTTTTCGCCTTCAACAAAAAGAAAATCACAGAAGACGAATTAATAAAATGCTATAAAAGAGCTAAAATATCAAATCTCTCATATCATATCATAACTACTGGAGACCTAACAAAAAAAATGAACGAAACCATAGACGCCTATAAAAAATTAATAAGAATAGAAAAACTGAATAACAGATAATCATAACACTTCAGTCACGAAAGACTTTTAAACTCAAATTCGCACCCTTAATTATGGGAAGAATAAAATCCACGCTAGTCAAAAGAACATCTAGACAATTATTAAAAAACTCAGACGAGTCTTTCGGAAAAACATTCGAAGAAAATAAAAAAGCACTTGGAACAACACTATCAAGCAAAAAAATGCGAAACAAAATCGCAGGATATGTAGCTCGAATCAAAAAGAACACAAAGACAATCATTGACGACGCAGAATAAAAATGACAACACAAAATACAACTAACTCAAAGGATAGCGAAGCCGAACGATTCACTCTTGATAAAGAAAATAAATCATCAAGTACAAATCGTGAGCAAGAAGAAAACCCGAGCTTTCTAAGAAAAGAAGCAAAAAAATCACAAGAAAACTCTATTTTTATTGGAGGCAAACCCTTCATGAATTACGTAACTGGTGTAATTATGCAATTTAATAATGGAGCCGACGAAGTAAAAGTCAAAGCACGAGGAAAATTCATCTCAAAAGGCGTAGACGTAGCAGAAGTAGCTAGAAGAAAATTCTTAGTAGAACAAAATGTCTCAGTTAAAAATGTCGCCATAGGAAGCGAAGAATTCGAAAACAAAGAAGGAAAACTAGTAAACGTATCTGTCCTCGAAATTACACTCAAAAAATAATCAATCTACTTCTTTTTCTTCCTCAATAACTTACTCAACTTTTTATCAATTTCCACGACCTTCTTTTCGATAAACCTCATTTTTTTCATCCGCAAATAAGAAAAAATTCCCACAACAATAAGATATATAACATAAACAATAACCGCGATACTAAGCGCCTTAAATATAACAGTAAGACTCTCAATCCTATCAAAAACTTGCGAGGGCAAAACCGAAACAACATCTTCAACAACCATAATACACTCACGAAAATAACATATATAAAACTAATGAATAATAAAAATGGCTCTACCGAGTGCTGACCTCTTGTTGCGAAAGCGAGCCATAGGCGAGAACGTGACAAGTGAGGATTTTCAATCCGATGCCCGAAGGGAGGTCAGAAAAAAATGGCTCTACCGAGTGCTGACCTCGGGACCTCCGCCTGTCTCAAATTTGTCTAAATTTTAGACAATGAGAGGAAACAAAGTTTCCTCACTTTCATGAGAGCGGCGCTCTACCGCTGAGCTATAGAGCCACAATTAAAACTACTAATTTCAATTTAAAAGACTTACTATTACGTCAACAATCTTTTTATCCAATCAAAAAAACCATCCGACCAACTCTTCTTCTTGAAATCAACACGCCGATATTTATCAACACACGACTCGCAACTTCCTCCACAATCGACCCCTTCCTCATCGCCACTAATCTTCCCATCAAAACAATAATCACAATAAGAACTATTCCCATCATCCAAATTAATATTCAAATAAGGAGACTCGTCAGTCCCCTCACTTATTCTAGCAATCAAATTATTATCTAAACGATTATAAACCCCCAAAAAATCCTCTCCACATTTAGAAAATCGTCTCGTATAAATATCAATATTAACAGAACAACTCCTCGTTTCCTCTTGTGAATCCGCACAATTATTTTTATCTACACAATATCTAGACTTCGCACCAGTCAAATCACTAATCTCTCCCCCAACCAAATCAAGAAAATTATAATCAACCTCACAACTCGACCACTCACTACATTGTATATCTGGAACACACCCCCTAGCCTCCCCACACGCCAATTTCTGAGGAACATCATACGAAGTTCCGCAACTATTCAAATCTTTACAATTCGGCACAGTAACCCCACTCCTACAATCCGACCACTCACATTCCCAATTCTCAACACAAGTCCCATCACAACTCTGAACAAAATTAGGAACACCCGTAGGAATAAAACAATCTTTTGTATCCACGCACTCCCTCTTTTGAATCCCTCCATCACAGGCCTCCCACTTTTCACAGTTCCAAATAGACTCACACCTAGACTTCCATATCCTTTCCTTATCAACTAAGCTCAAGCCAAGTACATCAGAATCCTGACGCGGCGATTTCTCAATTTCAATAAAATCATCAATATCAACCCCCATCAACGGACTTATAGAAACATTAACCTCTCCCTCCTGTATCCCCACCGGACAATACCTAACAAAAAGACTCCTAGGACTCTCACAAATCGGAGCCGAAAAATCCTTAATAATATCCAACGAAACATCGACATTCTGAGGATTCTTATCAGCAGGAATCTTGTACGCCTTAGAACTCTTCGTATTCGGAACATCAGCCAACTTATAAGATTGCTCCGTAAAATCAAAAAATGAAATCTCTAAAGCATTAATCCGATAAGAATCAAAACTCCTTTTCACCTCTACAAAAATATTTTTCGAATACGCATCATAACAAGCATCATAAACAAAACTCGCAACATTATTAACATCAACACACTCCTCCGGAGGATTCACAGTCTCACTAAAAGAAAAATTCCAAGAAATCCATATTAAAGCCAAAACCACTCCAATTAAAATAACAACATTAAAAATCAGCCATCTTTTTTGCATAACATAATAAGAAAAAAGGGGTTTAAATTATTGACTATCTAGAATTTTTCTTCAGTTCTTTCATCCACTCACTACTCCCAATAGGATACGATGAAACAATAGATTTCCTCTTACCCTCAAGCACCTTTATCTTGTTTTTCTTCTCTCTACTAAGAACCTTCCCTCTCCGCTCCACCTCAAGCCTCATCTTCTTTTTGTTCTCAATTAATTTTTTCTTAGCAGCAATCTCAAGCGCCCTAGCTTCTCTAGCCTGTTCCTTAAACAATTTCCTTTTACGCTTAGCGGCTATCTTCTCAAATTTTATTTTCTCTTTAACGACAATCCGCTTAGCCCTCTCTTCACTCAAAAATTTCTTATGCAATTTCTTCAATTTTATTTTCTTAGCTACCTCCAAATCCCTCTCTTCCTCAAGTTGCTTCTTAAGAAGAATTCTCCTTCTCTTCAGAGCAGCTTTCTCAAGATTTCTTTTCTCCTTCCTGGCAATCTTCGCGGCCTTCTTCGCAGCTTTCTTCGCCTTTTTCTCAGCTAGAAATCTATTACGAACTTCAAGAGCCCTTATTTTTTTCTCATCCGTCTTAACCTTAAACATCTTCTCAATATCCTCTTTAGCAACAACAGAAACTTTTTCCCTAGCAACAGAAGACTTAACAACTGCCGTCTTAATCACCTTGGTAGCCTCAACTTTCTTTTTCTCAAAAATCTTCTTCAGTTCTCCCTCTCGCTTAATCCTAACGACCTCAGCATCTTTCTTCCTTCTCTCAAAAATTATCCTAGCCTTCTCCTTCTCGCGCATCTCAATCTTCTCAGCAGCTCTCTTCTTTTCCAAAAGTTTCTTTTGAAATATCATTTTTTCTTTATGAGCAATAGCTTCTGCGCGCTTCTTATTAATCAAATTCTTACGAGCCACCCTCTCTGCTCTAATAGCCTCCCTCTTAACAAAAAATTCCCCCTCCCTAGCAATAATCATTTTTCTCTTAACCTCAATAGCATCAGACCTCTCCTTCTTAATCGCAGCCCTAATTGCAGCCTTTCTTTTACGAGCCTGACTTTTTCTAAATTCCTTCAATCTCTTCGCCCTCTCCTTAATCAATTTCTTAGACTCAATCTTCGCTTTTTTATCACGAACAACCTTCAACCTTCTAAAATTAGCTTCGTCTTCTTTTATCTTAACTCTTTCTTCTTCCAACTTTCTAGCTTTCAATCTCTTCAAAATCAAAACTTCGCTCGCTCGTTTTTTATCAACAATCTTCTGCTCCCGCGCTTTCTCAATATTCAAAACTTCTAATCTTCTCTTGGACTCAATCGCATTTCTTGCCTTAAGAATCTCAAGTCTTTTTTTCTCACGAGCCTGTTTCTTAAGAAGTTTCTTTCTCCTCTTCGCAGCAATTTTATTTATCCGTCTCTTTTCCTTATTAATAATCTCATTAGCCCTCCTCTCTGCCAAAATTTTCTTACGAGCTTCAAGAGCAATCTCCCGCTCCCTTCTTTCCTTAGCTCTATCCCTCTTCTCAGCTTCTTTCATAGCAATCTTCGCCGCCATCCTCTTTTCCATTTCAACTACCTTGGCCTTCTTTGCCACCTCCTTCAAAAGTTTTTTCTTTCGCCTAGCGGCAACTCTTTCCAATTTAGCCTTAACTCTCATAGCTTCATCATCCAATGCTTCCTTAATTCTAGCTCTCTTCTCAGCCTCCCTCTTAGCAACTCTCAATGCTATCCTCTTCTCCAGTTCAATTATTCTATCCTCCTTCGCCTTTTTCTTAAGAAGTTTTTTCCTTTTCTTGGCAGCAATCCTATCCAAACCATCCTTTATTTTCTTAGCTTTAGCCTCTAGTTTCTCTTTGGCTCGAGCCTTTCTCTCAACCTTAAGCCTAAAAACTCTACGCCTAGCAATAATTTCCCTACGCTTAATCTGCACCGCAATAGCCTTCGCCTTCGCCTCACGAGCCAAAGCAGCTTCTTTCTCAGCAACAGCAGCCCTCTCTTTCTTTGCTCTAATCTTGGCCTGAGATTTAAGCTTCTTCACGGCAACAGCCCTTTTCTTATGGATAATTTTTTGATGGATAATTTTCTGCCTAATCAACTCACGAGCCCTCTCCCTAGCAACAACTTTCTGAACTTTATTTTTCTTATGAACTTCCCAAATCCTTTTCTTCTGAATTTTATTCGCATATTTAATCCTAGCTTTCTTCAATTTCCTAACCTTACGATATTCCTTTCGCTTCTGCCTTCGAAGACTCCGAGTTCTCCTATTCACCAACTTCCTTTTCTTAGATTCCTCCTTTTTCTCAAACTTAACCACCACAGCCTTTTGTTCACGAATAACCCTTTCTCTATTTTTAACAATCTTCAATCCCCTGCTATTTCTCGCAATCCTCTTCTTCTCAATTCTCCCAACATGTCTTTTTTCTGCCCGAATTTTTTTCCTCTTCAAAGCAACTCCCCGCATCTTATTAAAAAACGTGTCAACCCTTTCCATTAAAGAAGGTATTCTAGAAATCTCATCAGCTCTCTTCTTCTTCCTGTCCACATCCATCAACAAACTTCCAAGAGCAACAGCCCTATCATCCGTTATTTCTTTGTGAAGATAATAAGTCGCAAACATTGCCTTAGAAAAAGCAGCTTCACTTTTACGCTTGTTCTTTTCAAACTCCTCAATCAACGTAGAATAACCCGCATTCAAGTGCGTCCCATAAACTTCCTTAAAATATTCCTTAGCAGTCTTATCAACAAAATCCAGCTTCTCCCTCGGCGTCTTATCATACCTCAAAAATCTTTTCATCTTTTCAATAACAGACTCATCAACCTTCCTCGCTATATGCCTCTCTTTCTTTTTCTTCATTCTAATTTCTATAAAAGTTAAAACCCCAGCGACAACTAAAGCCGCAACAACAAACCACAACAAAAACTTTACTCTCCCGTCAGAAAGCAACGACAACAATCCATACCACCTCATGAAAAGTATAGAACATTTGTATATAAAAAGGTTACTCCGAAGTAAAAAAATTGCATGCCCCAACCAAATTTAAATATTTGCTTCACCAAAAGTATCTACTAAATAAAAAATAGTTTTAACAATTATGAAACTTGCATTGTTAAGTTAAAGGGAGCTATCCAAACTAAAAAAATTATTTCTTTTTCTTAGGTTTATTCCAGTAAGGAGATTTACATTTCGGACAGATGACTGGAGTTTCTTTTTTGTTTCTAGGTATCCACTCATGTCCACATCTTTCACATTTGTAACCCCTCATTTTTATCTCTATTTCTGCCATATATTATTTAGTAAAATCTACTTTATAAATGTTACTTATTTAGGTTATACCTAGAAACGAAAGGTTTATATATTACTTATTACTTAACAAAGTATAACCTAACAAGGTAATAATAAATACAAAAGAAAAGTGAAGGGTGCTACTAACACCCTTCTTTTGTATCCCACTCGTTAAAATGAAACACAATAATAAAGAACAAGAAGAAGTTAAAAAAGTTTGCTGTTCTAAATGCAACTCTAACAAAACGAAGAAAAGAGGATTTAGACAAACAGAAAATAGGGGAAAGATACAGAGATATTTTTGTAATGAATGTAAAAAGTCTTTTGTTATCGACGATGGATTTTTTAGAATGAGAAACAACCCACAGAAAATAACTTGTGCTTTAGATTTATTTTATAGGGGAGTTTCTACTCGTAAAGTTCAAGAACATTTTAAAGCATTTTTGCCACAT